>CAYHBF010000121.1:0-13146 GCA_964354835.1 uncultured Candidatus Saccharibacteria bacterium | reverse complement strand
CCCGCCTGTGGTGGGTCGTTTTAAAATTCGGGCACATTCTTCCATTGTTGAGCCAGTAGTATAAACATCGTCCACTAAAAGAATTTTTTTGTCTTTGATTAAATCATTATTCTGCGCCAAAAATACTCCTTTTATATTTTCTCTTCTTTTTTCGTTGGATAACTCAACCTGGGGCGGGGTTTCTCTTTTTTTTATTAAAACATTATTTAATAATGGAATTTTTAAAAATTTAGACAATTCCTTTCCAATTTCTTCTGCCTGATTGAAACCTCGCCGCTTCAACCTCCTTTTCTCCAAAGGTATCGGAATTAAAACAAAATCTTGCCCTCCGCTTAAAAAGGGTGGGGGATTTTCCAGAGACTGAAGATGTTCTATAATTAGAGAAGATAATGATTTTGACAGCTCTTTAATAAAAGGTTCGTACTTGAAAAATTTGACTAGTTTTTTAATCAGAAGATTTTGATAACCGCAAGAATAATACAAATCCGAAAGATGCTGAGTCTTATATCTAAAATGGATTCTTAAAATTTCAAGAATGACTTTACAATCCTGGCAAAGGTATTCTTCTTCCCGGCCGCAACTAAGACAAATTTTAGGGAAGAAAAGGTTGAATAAAAAGCCTTTCATTTAAATTATTTTACTCCTTTTTTAAAAATGATATAATGTGAATAATGATTCAGTTTCCTTTCAGAGTAATTTCTAAAAAATTTTTAGGGGTTGATATTGGGACTTCAAGTATAAAAATTGTTGAGTTGGGTCGGTTGGGTAAAAGGCTGACGCTCGAAAATTATGGCGAGATTCCGGCTGAGATTTTTTATAAAAAACCATTTCGGACGTTTAAAAAAAGTCACCTTTTACTTGCTACAGCCGATATCGCCAAGGCCATCAAGGCTATTTTAGAAGAAACAAAAATTAAAACAAAAAAGGCTTGTTTTTCTATTCCTGACTTTTGTAGTTTTTTCACCTGGTTTGAGTTGCCCCAAATGACCGAGAAAGAACTGCCCGATGCAATAAAATATGCTGCTCGTCAAAGAATTCCCCTTCCCTTATCGGAAGTAACCTTAGACTGGCAGATTATTGAAGGAAAGATTAGTGACTCAGAAAAAACAAGATTAAAAATACTTCTAGTTACAGTTCCTAATGAAATTATAAATCAATATCGGGAAATTGCCGTAAAGTGCCAGCTCGAACTCCAGGTCTTAGAAGCAGAAGTATTTGGACTTTGTCGCTCTTTAGTTAAGAATGAAAACAAGGTGATAGCCTTAGTTGATATCGGCGCCCAAAGTACAACAATAAGCGTTATTGATAATAAGGTCCTAAAAAGAAGTCATAGTTTTGATGTCTCTGGCAGTGAATTGACCTATACTATAGCCAAATCTCTTGGGATAGATTATAATAAAGCTGAGGATTTAAAAAGAGGACATGGTCTAAATCTATCATTGGAGAATCCCGTTCAAGATATAATTTCACCCTTTATTGATTTAATTATAGCTGAAATCGAAAAGATTTCTCGAGATTTTTTTCAAACTGAGTCAAGGTCAATAGAAAAAATTATTTTGGCCGGCGGTTCGGCTCTGCTTCCTGGCCTGGAAGAATATTTTCAAAAAGGTCTTCAAAGGGAAGTTTCAATTGCTAATCCTTTTTCTGAATTTTTTTACCCTTCAATTCTTGGAGAAACTTTAAGAAAAATTGGACCATCCTATGCAATTACCGTAGGTATGGCCCTCAAAGAATTAGAATAAAAAATATGGCAATAGAATTCGTACCTAAACCAACATCAAAAACATCCTTGTGGCTGAATATTTTATTTTATTTTTCCATACTCTTGCTGGCCGGAGCCGTTGCTGCTAATTTTACCTTGGACTATTTTCAAAAAAAATCTGGGAAAGATTTAAAAAATTATGAAGGATTAATAGAAATGGCCTGGGCTCCTGAACAAAAAGCCCTAGAAAGCGAAGTCATCGGTTATCAGAAAAAAATTAATGATTTTTCTACCCTCCTCGAGCTTCATAAATTAAACTCAAATCTCTTCCCGTTGTTAGAAAAAAATACCCACCCCCAGGTTTTATTTTCAACCATAAAATTTAATTCCACCGGAAACACAGTGGCTCTTTCTTGTCAAACTGAAAGCTTCCAAACCTTAGGAGAACAAATCCTTATTTTAAAAGAAGAAAAACTAATTAAAAATGTAAATTTAGTCGGCGTTAACATTGGAAAAGAGGGAAAAATTATCTTTAGCCTAAGTCTTTCCCTCGACCCCCAATTATTTAAATAAAATATGAATCGACCAATTATCATTGCCATTTGTGTCGTCGTCGTCATCGCTCTCGGCGTTTTATTAATCTGGCCGAAATACCAGATTTTAAAAGATTCTTTAGTAAATGTTGAAAAAAAAGCAGCCGAATTAAATTATTTAAATGATTATTTTGCAGACCTTAAGAAGATTTCCGAAGATTTTAAAAAATATGAGGCAGAGTTTTTAAAGGTTGAATCTGCTCTTCCCTCAGATCCTTTTTTGCCAAGCCTGCTTAAATTTATTCAAACAAAGGCTTCTGAAAATGGATTGATTTTAAAGGTATTTTCTTCGGGTTCGTTCAGCCCTCTTGCTAAAGATAGCGACATTAAAGAACAGTACTTGTCAATAGAACTTTCCGGCTTTTATCCGGCTTTTAAAAATTTCATCGCTGTTTTGGAAAAAAGTGAAAGATTGATTGAAATAGAGCAAATTTCCTTTTCTGCTTCCAAAGAAAAAGAACCAATAATTTTTAATCTGGGAATAAAAGTTTATTCGTATTAATTCGTAGTACTATGGCCATTAACTTTATTCAAAAAACAAAAACACAGCAATATTTAATTTTTATTTTTTTTATTCTGCTTTTGGTTATTTTTATTTTTCTATTGCGAGGACAATTTTTTGAACTACAACCATCCAAAGAAGTTGTTATTCAACTGCCCAAAGAGATAAAAATTAATTTTGAATCATTTGGAAGTCCGACATTAATAAATTTTCAACCATTTGAAGAAATCACCCCTCTTTTTTTTGAGGGCGAGGAGGTTGGTCTTAATCCCGTTTTGAGTTGGCAGAGCGTTGCCGATGCTGAAATATATCTTTGGGAAATCGTTGGTGTTGAATCTGGCAAGACTAAAGAAACCTCGGTGACCGCATCAAGGAAATTAGAACCTTCCGTCACTTACGTCTGGAGGGTGAAGGCCTGTAAAGAAGATATGAGCCAGTGTGGTTCTTGGAGTAGTAATTGTCAGGTAGGATATGAAATAGAATGTTGGAGATTTAAGACCATACAACGGCCATCTGTAACTTTATCTGCCCCATTTCCCGGGGCCGAAAACGTTTCTTTTAATCCAACCCTGAGTTGGCAGAGCGTTGCCGATGATGAAATATATCTTTGGGAAGTCGTTGATGTTGAATCTGGCAAGGCTGTAGATTCTGGCGAGACTAAAGAAATATCGGTGACCATATCAAAGAGATTAGAACCTTTTACTGCCTATGCTTGGAGAGTAATGGCCTGTAAAAAAGATATGAGCCAGTGTGGGATTTGGAGCAGTCAGACGTTTACCACTTCCCTTGCCCTTCTTTCTCCTGAATTAGTTGCGCCCGAGATGAAAGAAATATTTATAAAAGGCCGTGAAGATCCTTTTTTGCCCTACTTGATTACAAAACCGAAAGATTAAGTTAATTTTGCTAAACGAATTTTTAAAATGACACTGGTTCAACAACTGGTCAAAAAGGGAATATTAGAAAAAGAAAAGGCCACTGCCTTAGAGTTTGAAATTAAAAGTTCTGGCAGAAAAGAGGAAGAAGTGATTTTGGAAAAAGGGATTACCTCGGAAATTTTTTTGTTTGGTTTTAAAAGTGAAAACTTAAAAATACCATTAAAAGAGGTTATCGTTGAAGAAATTTCCCTAAAGATTTTGGAACAAATTCCGGAAGAATCAGTTAGATTTTATAATATGGTACCTTTAGCTTGGAAAGATAATGTCTTAGAAGTAGGAATGGTTTATCCGGAAGACTTAAAGGCTCGAGAAGCTCTTAAATTTATTTCTCGTCAAGATAATTTTTCTTATCAAGTTTTCCTAATCACCCTCACTGACTTTAAAGAAATTTTAAAAAAATACCGAAGTTTAAGAAAAGAAGTAACCAGAGCCCTTGAGGAGTTAGAAACTGAGGTGGAAGCAGAAAGGGTTGAAAGACGCCCCATGGAAGCGGCAGAGTTTGAAAGATTAGCCGAAGAAGCCCCTATTAGCAAAGTGGTAGCTGTAATTTTAAGGCACGCCCTCGAGGGAGGAGCTTCCGATGTTCATATTGAACCAACTACCGATAAACTAAGAGTTAGATTTAGATTACTTGGAGTTTTGCACTCTTCGATATTTTTACCCTTAAGAATCCACCCGGCAATAGTGGCTAGAATTAAAATTCTTTCAAATATGAAAATTGATGAAACTAGAATTCCTCAAGATGGCCGGTTTTCCACCAAAATTGATGAGAAAATAATTGATTTTAGGGTTTCTACTTTTCCAACGACTTTAGGAGAAAAAGTCGCCATCAGACTTTTGGATCCGACTACTGGGTTAAGGACCGTTGAGGAATTGGGACTGTCAGGAAGAAATTTCGAAGTGGTTAAAAAAGCAATCAAAAAACCTTACGGTTTAATTTTATCTTCCGGTCCAACCGGTAGCGGTAAAACTACAACTTTATATGCTATTTTGAGAATTCTAAACAAAGAAGGGGTAAACATAATGACCTTAGAAGATCCGGCTGAGTATTTTATTGAAGGGGTTAATCAATCACAGATTAAATCAGACATTGGTTATGATTTTGCTACCGGTTTAAGATATATGCTCAGGCAGGACCCCGATATTATTATGGTTGGAGAGATTAGGGACAGAGAAACGGCCAGCTTGGCCTTTCATGCCGCTCTAACTGGCCATATTGTTCTGTCTACTGTCCACACGAACAATGCAGTAGGAATAATACCAAGGTTAATTGATTTAGGGATAGATACGTTTTTAATTCCTACAACCTTGAGTATTGGTATAGCTCAGAGATTAATAAGAACACTCTGTCCATTTTGCAAAAAGAAAATAAAACCTTCAAAAGAAATCAAAGATTTAATTTTAAAAGAAATTGAGAATTTACCGGAGATAATCAAAAAAGACGTTAAAGTGCCTTCCTCTCTTTCAATTTACCAATCGGTCGGTTGTAATAAATGTAATCAGGAAGGTTATTCGGGTCGAATTGGTGTTTTTGAAATTCTTTCAATGACTGAGGAATTAGCCGATATAATTTTAAAAGAACCTTCTGAAGCTAATATCGGTAGAGAAGCCAAACGCCAAGGAATGACAACGATGAAGCAGGACGGCGTGTTAAAGGTTTTGGAAGGAAGCACATCTATGGAAGAAATAATACGGGTAGCCGAAGAAAAATAGAATGCCATACCGTTTGGAGTAGGGTATTATCGCCACCGAATAAAAATCAAATTTACAAAACAATGAAGAAGATTTTATTGGTCGAAGACGATCCTTTTGTCAGTGATATTTACAATACGAAGTTCAGAGAAGAAGGCTTTGAGATTGAAGTGGCCGCCGATGGTCAGGATTGTTTAAATAAATTGGAAGATAAAAAACCAGACCTTTTGGTTTTAGACATTGTTTTGCCAAAAATTGATGGCTGGGAAATTCTAAAAAAAATTAAAGATAACGAAAATTTAAAAGATTTAAAAATAGTTATTCTTTCTAATATCAGACAAAAGGAAGACGTGGAAAAAGGATTAAATTTTGGGGCAATAGAATACTTTATTAAAGCTCATTACACGCCGACTGAAATTTGTGAAAAAATAAAAAAAATTTTAAAATAAAATAAAACTATGGCAGATTATATTACTAAATTAAATGAGTTATTATCTGTGGCTGTTCGGGAAAAGGCCTCCGATTTACATATTTCGGCTAACCATCACCCGGTCCTAAGAATTTCCGGCAGATTAGTTCCCTTAGTAAGGGAGGAAATTCTTTCTGCTGAGGACGCTCAGGGACTGGCCTTTGGGTTGATGACCGAAGAACAGCACCAAAGACTTAATCAGGAAAAAGAAATTGATTTTTCTTATAATTTTGAAAATAAGTCTAGATTTAGAATTAATATTTTCTTTCAAAGAGGATACATTTCTTCTTCCCTTCGGTTAATACCAACCGAAGTCAGCACTATTGAAGAATTAAATCTTTCTCCGACTTTGCACAAATTTACCAAAGCTACTCAGGGATTTGTTTTGATAACCGGTCCCAGCAGTCACGGCAAATCCACCACCTTAGCCGCCCTAATTGACGAGATAAATCACACCCGGCCAGACCACATAATAACCATTGAAGACCCAATTGAATATCTCTTTGAAGATGATAGAAGCGTTATAGACCAGAGAGAAGTTTATCAGGATACCATGAGTTTTGCTAAAGCTCTAAGGTCAACTTTTCGTCAAGATCCAGATGTAATTATGGTTGGAGAAATGAGAGATCTGGAAACAATGGCTACAGCCATTACAGCTGCCGAAACTGGCCATTTGGTCTTTGCTACCTTGCATACTAATTCAGCGGCTCAGACTATCCATCGAGTTGTCGATTCTTTTCCGTCCGAGCAACAAAGTCAAGTCAGGGCTCAGTTATCAGGCTCTCTGCTGGGAGTTGTTTCCCAGAGATTAATTCCCAGAATTAAGGGAGGTTTAATTCCGGCTTGTGAAATAATGATGTCTACGCCAGCCATTGCCAATCTGATTAGAGAAAATAAAATTCACGAACTTCCTTTAGTTATTGAGACCTCGGCTGAAATTGGAATGATAACTTTGAATAGGTCTTTAGCTAATCTCGTAAAGTCTAAAGAGATTACTCTTGAAAACGCTCTTAATTATTCTACGAATCCGATTGAGTTAAGAGCCTTGGTTAGATACTAATACGGGTCGAAGAGGACAAAGCCTCTTCTTCACCTTTCGCTATCGCTCAGGTAGTCGAAGAGAAAAAATCCTCTTCTTCACCTTTCGCTATCGCTCAGGTATATGAAGTTTAATTATCAGGCTAGAACCAAAGAGGGAGACATTCAAATGGGAATAGTTGAGGCTGCTTCCCAGGAAGCAGCTCTTTCCATTTTGCAAAAATACGGACTTTACATCACCTATCTTGAGGAAGTGGTTCTCCCCCCTTTTTATGCTCGGAATATAAGATTTTTTCGAGGGGTTTCAAAAAAAGATATAGTAATATTTTCTCGTCAACTATCTATTATGTTTAAAGCGGGAATTCCTTTAGCAGAGGCTTTAATGGTGATGGGTCGGCAGACTCAAAATCCAGATTTTAGAGAAAAAATTATAAAAATATCTGAAAAGGTGGAAGGGGGAACGTCTTTTTCTCAAGCTCTACAGTTCTATCCGAAAGAATTCACCTCATTTTATGTCAATATAGTGAAATCTGGTGAAGTCGGCGGTAAACTCTCCGATTCCTTAAATTATTTAGCTGATCATTTGGAAAGAGAATATAATCTTCAAACAAAAATACGGGGAGCACTGGTTTATCCGGTTTTCGTTCTCCTGCTTTTCTTCATTGTTGCTGTTATAATGGGTATTTTGGTTCTTCCCGGATTAATCAGTATTGTTGAATCAGCCGGCCAAGAAATTTCCCTGATTACTAAAATAGTTATTGCTTTTTCAAATTTTTTTGAGAAGAGCGGGTGGATTGTAATTCTCGCCATTATAGGATTGGGCATTTTCTTTTATCGTTATTTTAAAACACCGGAAGGGAAAAAAAATTTTGATAAATATTCTTTAAATATTCCAGGATTAGGCACTCTTTTAAAGAAAATTTATCTCACCAGATTTGCTGAAAATCTTACAACCTTAATTGCTGCCGGCCTGCCCATCACTAAAGCTCTGGAGATAACCGGCGACGTGGTGGGCAATGAAGTTTACAAATCAATAATTTTAAAGACTATGGATGATGTTAGGAGGGGAGAGCCAATAAGTTCTGTTTTGGAAAGATATCCCGAAACCATTTCTCCCTTCTTTGTCCAGATGACTTTTGTTGGAGAAAAAAGCGGGCAATTAGACAATATCTTATTGTATGTTGTTGATTTTTATCAACGAGAAGTAGATAGCTCGGTGGAGAGTTTTATGAAACTTTTGGAGCCAATTTTGATTATTTTTTTAGGCGTAGTGGTTGGCGGATTAGCCGTTTCTCTTTTGCTTCCTCTTTACCAAACCATAGGAACGTTTTAAAATTGAGCAGCGGTTAAACTGCGAGAATTTAACCTATTAGAGATTTCTCTAATAATTAAAAAAGTTTAGTGTATTATAATTTCAATAATTTTGATTTAAAATAGCGTATGACTGAGCGAGGCAAACAGGTACCTATTTTATTCAAAACCAATATGCAGATTTTTATCAAAAAGAAAAAACGCGGGCTTGTCCTGAGTAAATCGAAGGGTTTCACCCTGATTGAGCTTTTGGTGGTCATTGCTATTATCGGAATTTTGGCCTCAATTGTTCTGGTTTCGGTAAGCGGGGCAAGGAACAGGGCCAAGGATGCCAGAATTATTGCCGATATGACTCAGTTCCGAAGTATAGCCGCAATGAGTAACGAGGCAAAAGGTTCATATGTAAGCTTAAATTGTAACTGGAGTACTGATGCAACTGCACTCTGTGACGATATTGGTAAACAGTTAGGCGCCTCGCCACTAAGTGTTGGTTGGCCAGTTTTTGCCACCTCTACCCCAAATAGCGATAACTATTGCGCTGTGGCTAAATTGGAAACCAAGTTTAGAGGAGCTCAGGATTATTTCTGTATTACAAGAACCGCGGCTTGTAATAGTACTAATGCCAGTACCACCTGCATTTCGCCGAATACCGTTGGTTGCGGTAATTGCAGATAGTAATTCGTTTTAACCTGCTGTTAAAAAATTAACACCAGAAATCTAAAATAAGCCTGCTTTAAGTTTTCCACAACTTGCCCCTCCCAACTTTTTGATAATTATGATAATATGTATAAACAAAGTAGAATTTTAAAACTTAGGAGGGCTTGACTTTCCATTTTTGCGATATATGTGATATAATAGTAAGAGAAAATAAAAAAGGTCGAGACGTTTAAGAAAAAAATAATTCAAACTACTAATTAAAAAATAATATGCAGATTTTTATCAAAAAGAAAAAACGCGGGCTTGTCCTGAGTAAATCGAAGGGTTTCACCCTGATTGAGCTTTTGGTGGTCATTGCTATTATCGGAATTTTGGCCTCAATTGTTCTGGTTTCGGTAATGGGAGCAAGGGATAAGGCCAGAGATGCCAGAATTGTTTCCGCTATGGCCCAGCTCCGAACTCAATCTGAATTGAGTAACGAAGAATACGGCTCTTATAGAATGGTTGGTTGTAAGATGAGTGCTGATGCGACTGCTCTTTGTGATGATATTGCTAAACAACTAGGTGAAGCTACAACAACCGGCTGGCCAGTTTTTGCCACTAATACCGTTAGCGATAACTATTGCGGCTATGCTAGGTTGAAAACTAAATTTAGTAACGCTACAGATACTTACTGCGTTACAAGAACCATGGGTTGTAATAGTATTGATGCCGTCGCAGCAGGAAACTGCGTGGCCGGTGCAGCGGTTGATTGTGGTGCTTGTAGATAGCAATAGTTGTTTTAACCCACTTCTACAACCGCCCAGATTTTGATTTCAAAAATTCTTAAAAGAGTTCTATCTTGTTTGATTTAAAATTTGCCCCCCTCTTGAAAGGGGGCAAATTTTTTATTTCGATTTTATTTTCCCATTTCTATTGAGATTTCTAACGGGGCGGGGTAAAATAGATTAATGTATTCAATTCCGTTTTTTAATTTTTTGATTTTTATTTTCGGTTTATCAGTCGGCTCTTTTTTAAATTGCGTTATCTATCGTCTGGCAACCAGCGAAAGCTTCTTAAAAGGACGCTCTTATTGCCCCCATTGCAAACATAATTTGGGTTGGCAGGACTTGATTCCGATTTTGAGCTTTTTAATCTTAAAAGGAAAATGCCGCTACTGCCAAAAACCAATTTCTTTACAATATCCCCTTGTAGAGCTGGCTACCGGCATTTTATTTTTACTGATAGTTTTTCACTTCTCTTCTGATTTTCTATTTTCTATTTTCTGCCTTCTAATTTCTTGTTTTCTGATTATTATTTTCGTCTACGATCTGAAATATTATATTATCCCCGATAAGATCATTTATCCCGCCATCGCCATTGCCTTAATTTTTAATACCTTTTATTCAATATTCATAATTCATAATTCAAAATTCCTGATTCAAAGTTTGCTTTCTGCTTTAGGGGCAGCTTCTTTTTTTCTCATCATAGTTTTAGTTTCCCGCGGTCGCTGGATGGGAATAGGCGATATAAAACTTGCTTTCTTTATGGGCCTTTTTTTGTCTTTCCCCGGCATTTTAATCGCTTTATTTTCCGCTTTTCTTGTTGGAGCTATATTGGGTTTGTGGTTGGTTGCTTTTGGCAAAAAAACAATGAAAAGCGAAGTTCCCTTTGGGCCGTTTTTGGTAACCGGAACTTTTATTGCGCTGTTTTTCGGCCAACCATTGATAAATTGGTATTGGAATTTGTTTCTGATATAATAAAAATATGAGAGGAAATAAAAAAGAATCAGGACTTACCTTAACCGAAATTTTGGTAACCATTGCCATTATTATTATTTTATCGGGTTTGATCATGGCTAACTCCGGAGCCGGACAAAGCCAGCTTGCTCTTTCCCGTTCAGCTAATAAATTAGCTCAGGATGTCAGGAGGGCTCAGGAGATGGCTATGTCGGCAGAAAAATGTCCAACCGGAACCGGTTGCGCAGGTCAAATCCCGCCAGGCTACGGAATTTATTTAATCCAAGGAGGCGAAAACTATTTATTATATGCTGATACTAATCCAGGTGAGATATATGACGGAGGAGATGCTGGGATTGAAACTATTCCTTTAGAAAAAGGAATCTACATTAAAGGTCTTGGTCCAGCTTCAACAAGTATAAATTTTAAACCACCTGATCCCAAAATAAATATAACCGGATCAGTAAATGAAGTTTTTATTGTGATAGCTTTAAAAGCCGACCAAACAAAAACCAGAACTATTAGGGTAAACAAAGCGGGCTTAATTTCTGTTGAGTAACCCCCATCACTTTCTAATATGACCCAAAAAGAAAAAAAATCATTAAGTCAAAATAGGATCTCCGTTGTTTTTAGGCGCCAATCACAAAGTGGTGGTGGGTTTACCTTGATTGAAGTTATTATTGCAATTTTTCTAATTATTGTCGGGATGGTGGGTGTTTTAATTACCATTCAAAATATCTTTCCTTCAATAAGAATTGTTTCTTCTCAGCTCACTGCCACCTATCTTACTCAGGAGGGAATTGAAATTGTCAGGAATATAAGAGATACAAATTGGTTAAATGGTCAAGATTGGAATACGAATATTAATACTTGCTGTGGAGGGGCTTGGGTTTGTGATTGTTGCCAAGCCGATTACGACGATTTATCTCTAACTCCTTGTCCCGGCGGCGGCGATTATCTTAGGATTGACGGTGGTTTTTACAATCTTGTCTCGGGAACTTTGACTCCTTTTAAAAGAGAAATTAAGATTGCTTCTACCACCGCCGACGGCGGCAGAACTGAAGTTGAGGTTTCAGTAAGTTGGCGGGTGGGAGGAAAAAATTATCAAGCTTCAACTACCGAATACCTTTACAATTGGAGGTAGGTGAAACAGATAATAAAATGAAAAAAATAAATTTTAAAAAAATAAAAAATGGAGGGTTTACCCTCGTTGAAATGCTTGTCGCAATTTTCGTTTTTATTACGGTTTTGGGAGCCAGCTCAGCCATTTTTGTTGATATTATCAGAAACCAAAAAAGAGCTTTAGCCAACCAGGAACTTTTAAATCAAACCAGCTACGTTTTAGAATATATGGGTCGTGCCATCAGAATGGCTAAAAAAGACGATATAGGAGGGACAAATTGTCTTTTAGGGAACAAGGTAAATTACGAAAAAACTAATAACAGGATTTTGGGAGGATCTCCTTATTCTGGTCCCGGTATTAAATTCAGAAATTATGAAAATATTTGTCAAGAATTTTTTTTAGACAATAATGATTATCAGTTGAAAGAATCAAAAAACAATGCAGCTCCGTTTCCGTTAACTTCCCACGATTTAAAAGTAAATTTTTTTAATATTGGCCCAGACACTTCTTGGTCTCAAGAAGATATTCCCCCTCAACAACCGAGGGTAACTCTGTTTTTAGACATAAAAAGGTCAGATTTTCCTTCCGGTGAAGAACCGGAAGTGAAGATTCAGACTACTATTTCCCAAAGAAACCTCGATGTTCAATATTAACCCCCAAAATAATAAGGGTATTTCTCTATATTTCGGCTTGATAATAATGGCTATATTTTTAGCCGTTGCTTTAGGGTTGACTACCATTTTAATTGGCCAAATGGGAATAATGAGAGGAATGGGAGATTCGGTAGTGGCTTTTTATGCTGCCGATACCGGAATCGAAAGAATTTTAATGAGCCGGGAAAACCCACCTCCGACTTTAGGGGATACCTTTTCTAATGGAGCAAGCTATAGTGTAACTGTCACTGCGGGCGGAGCAACACCGGACTGTAATGTCCAATACACTTTTTGCATAAAGTCTATTGGTAATTTCCGAGGCACTAAAAGGGCAATTGAAATCACCTATTAACTGGCGAAATTAGAAACTCCTTCCCGAAGGAAGGAGTTTTTTAGTTAAAAAACTATGATATAATATTTTTAGGATGACAAAAGAAGAAATCCGAAAACGAATAGAAAAACTCAAAGAGGTTATCAATCATCATCGATATCTCTACCATGTTTTAGACAGACAGGAGATTTCCGAGGCCGCTTTAGATTCCTTAAAAAAGGAACTTTTTGATTTGGAGCAAAAATTTCCCGAATTTATTACTTCCGACTCCCCGACTCAGAGGGTTGGCGGAAAACCTCTGAAAAAATTTGAAAAAGTTAGACATCCGAAACCTATGATATCATTGAATGATGCTTTTTCCGAAAAAGACATGGAGGATTGGTTGGAAAGAATCTCCAAACTTTTAACCCCCGAAGAAATTT
>CAYHBF010000120.1:0-4716 GCA_964354835.1 uncultured Candidatus Saccharibacteria bacterium | reverse complement strand
GGGTTGGCGGAAAACCTCTGAAAAAATTTGAAAAAGTTAGACATCCGAAACCTATGATATCATTGAATGATGCTTTTTCCGAAAAAGACATGGAGGATTGGTTGGAAAGAATCTCCAAACTTTTAACCCCCGAAGAAATTTCTAAAATTCATTTTTATTGTGAGCCCAAACTTGATGGTTTGGCAATTGAGCTGATTTACGAAAATGGAATTTTGAAAATAGGGTCAACCAGAGGCGATGGCACAATAGGCGAAGACGTTACCCAGAATTTAAAAACAATTGAAGCTATCCCTTTAAGGTTGAGAAAAGCCGAAGAAGCAGCCGAGGATTTGGAAAAAGAAGGCTTAAAAGAAATAGCCCAAAATATGATAAAAAATGGCTTAAAGGAAGTTATTGCTCGGGGGGAGGCAATAATTACCAAAAAAGAATTTGAAAAAGTAAATAAAGAACAAATAAAAAAAGGGCTTCCTCTTTATGCCAATCCAAGAAATTTGGCAGCCGGCTCTATTCGGCAATTAGACCCGAGGATTACCGACCAGAGGCGCCTTGATTCCAATTGTTATGAATTACTTACTGATTTTGGACAGGAAACTCACGAAGAAAAACATAAAATTTTAAAGACCTTAGGTTTTAAAACCAATAATAAATATTCAAAGCATTGTCGAAATTTAAATGAAGTTTCTGAATTTCATAAAAATACCCAGCGCTTAAGAGAAAAGTTTCCATATGAAATCGACGGAATTACGGTTATCGTTAATGATATTAAAATTTTTGAAAAATTAGGAGTAGTCGGAAAGGCCCCCCGGGGAGCAATTGCCTATAAGTTTCCTTTAAAGCAGGCAACGACAATTATTGAGGCGATTTCGGTTCAAGTTGGTAGAACAGGTGCTCTAACTCCGGTTGCAATCCTGAAACCGGTTGAGGTTGGAGGAGTGAAAATTTCCAGGGCAACTCTCCATAATGAAGATGAAATAAAAAGGTTGGGGGTAAAAATTGGTGATACCGTTATTGTCGGCAGAGCAGGTGATGTCATACCAGATATCGTTAAGGTTTTACCAGAATTAAGAACGGGAAAAGAAAAAGAATTCAAAATGCCAAAAACTTGTCCTGCCTGTGGAACAAAATTAGTAAAACCAGCTATTGAAGTTGTTTGGCGCTGCCCGAATCCCAGGTGTTTTGCCAGACGGAGAGAGTATTTTTATCATTTCGTTTCAAAAAGCGCTTTTAATATTGTGGGTTTAGGTCCTAAGATTATTGACCGGTTAATCGACGAAGGATTAGTTTCCGATTCCGCAGACCTCTTTAGATTAAAAGAAGGTGATATTTTGCCGTTGGAAAGGTTTGCTGAAAGATCAGCTTATAATTTAATTTCAGCAATTCAATCAAAAAAGAAAATTAGTTTATCGAGGTTTATTTACGCCTTAGGAATCAGGAACGTTGGCGAAGAAACTGCTCAGGACTTAGCGGAATATTTTGGAAATATCGAAAATCTAAAAAAAGCCCCAATCGAAGATTTACAAAAAATTATGGACGTTGGTCCGGTTGTGGCCAAAAGTATCCACGATTTTTTTCAAAAAGAAAAGAATTTAGAATTTCTGGAAAAATTTAAAAAAGTGGGAATAAAGATGATTGTCGAAAAAAAATCAAAACACCAACCTTTAGAGGGAAAAACCTTTGTTTTAACCGGCAGCTTAGAATTGATGGACAGAGAGGAAGCTAAAGAAAAAATCCGGCTTTTGGGCGGTGAAATTTCTGAATCGGTTTCGCCAAAAACCGATTATGTTATTGTTGGTAAAGAGCCCGGTTCAAAATTCGAGAAAGCTAAGGAATTCGGCGTAAAAATACTAAACGAAAAAGAATTTTTAGACTTTCTCAAATTAAGATGAGAGATATTTTTAATCATTTTAAAAGGTTAGATTGGGTTTTAATTATTGTTGTGGTTTTGCTTGTTGGTTTTGGATTAGTTTCCCTTTATAGTTCATCAATCGGCAAGGGGGATTTTTTAAATTTTAAAAAGCAAGTTATTTTTTTTGGAATAGGATTTTTTTTGATGATATTTTTAAGTTTTTTTGACTGGCGTTCCTTGAGGGAGGACCCTTATTTAATTTTGATTCTTTATTCAATTTCTTTGGCCAGTCTGGTTGGTTTATTTTTTTTCGCCCCCGAAATTAGAGGGGTAAAATCCTGGTATAAAATAGGGCCGGTTTCTGTTGACCCGATAGAATTTACCAAAATTATTTTAATTATTTTATTGGCAAAGTATTTTTCAACCCGCCACATTGAAATGTATCAAATAAAACACATTTTACTTTCAGGTTTTTTTGTTTTTTTACCCGCCGTCTTAATTTTTTTTCAGCCGGATTTGGGCTCGGTTTTGATTTTAATTGCTTTCTGGATTGGGATTTTAATTATTTCTGGAATTTCACTTCGCCATTTTTTAATTTTAGTTTTATGTTTTCTTTTAATCTTTATTCTGTCTTGGAATTTTGTTTTGAAAGATTATCAAAAACAAAGAATTATCAGCCTATTTTATCCAATAGATCCCCTGGGCGTTTCTTGGAGCCAGAATCAATCAAAAATTGCCATAGGTTCTGGCGGAATTTTAGGTCAGGGAATTGGAAGGGGTTCTCAGACTCAGTACGGTTTTTTACCCGAACCCCAGACAGATTTTATCTTTGCTTCTTTAGCTGAAGAATTGGGGTTGGTTGGAATTTCAGCTTTATTCCTTTTTTTGTCAATATTAATCTGGCGAATTATAAAAATTGCCATTAATTCACAAACAAATTTCTCCCGTTTTTATGCCTCAGGCATCGCTGTTTTATTAATTTCTCAAATTTTTATTCATATCGGAATGAATGTCGGAATTTTACCAATAATTGGGATACCATTACCCTTAATTAGCTATGGGGGCAGCAGTTTAATAGCTACATTCATCGGGTTAGGGATATTACAGAGTATAAAAACTCACTAACGTTATTATTCACAAGAAGAACCTTGACGGGCCTCTTTTAATAAAGGAAAATAAGTTAATCTAAATCCTCCAAAGTTTTGGTTATCAACGTCAGCTCGCGTAACCAAAAAACCTTGTCAAGTTTTTTCAAATTTCATAAAAATTTAGCCCAGGTTTAATAAATAATCTTAAATTTTTGAAAATAAATTCTAAAATTCACACTTTATCCACATTTCAGTTAATGTTTGAAGGGGATTTAAATTGTACTTGACATGATTTTTGGGATAGACTATAATTAACTTTACTTAGGTTATTTTTACTATTTTGATTTTAAACCTCTTTTTATAAAAAATTAAATAAAATCTTGCCCTAAAAATTGTATTTAGGGTATTTTTTGGCTTTATGCCCGAAGTTAAAACAAAAAATTTCGGAAAATCAAAGGCTTATCTTCCTCTTCCTTATCTACTTTCTGTTCAGAAAGAAAGTTGGCAGAGATTTTGGGAAAGAGACTTAAAAGAATTATTTCAGGAGATTTCCCCAATCAAAGATTATACTGACAAAGAGTTCGGACTCTGGTTTTTGGATTACAAATTAGATGCGCCCAAATACAAAGATGATTTAGAGGCAAGACAAAATAATGATTCTTTTGAATCGGCTTTAAGGGTGAAGGTGAGACTGGTTAATCTCAAAACAAAAGAAATTAAAGAGCAAGAAGTTTTTTTGACCGATTTCCCCATAATGACTGAAAGGGGAACTTTTGTTGTTAATGGGGTTGAAAGAGTGGCAATTGCCCAACTTATTCGCTCGCCGGGAGCGTTTTTTACTGCTCAAAGCGCGGCCGGAAAAAATTATTTCGGAGCAAAAATAATTCCTAACCGTGGCGCCTGGCTTGAATTTGAAACAGAGGCATCAGGTTTTATTGGGGTCAAAATTGATAGAAGAAGAAAAGTTGCGGCCACAACACTTTTGCGAGCTTTTGGTTTCGAAACTGATTTGGGAATAAAGGAATCTTTCCAAGATGTAAACAGAGGAGAGAAAAATTTTATTGAAGAAACTTTAAAAAGGGATTCAACTCATAATCAGGCTGAAGCTTTGGTTGAAATTTATAGTAGATTAAGGCCCGGTGATATGGCTTCTCCAGATACGGCAAAAGAGCTGATTTGGAATATGTTTTTCAATTTTGGAAGATATGATTTGTCAAAAGTAGGAAGATGGAGAATGTGGCAGAGACTGTCGGAATTAAAAAATCAAAAATCAAAAATTAAAAATCGAAAAGAAAAAGTTTTAGTTAAAAACCCTCGGTTAGAAGAAGAAATTACCGTAGAGGATAGGGTGCTTACACCAGAGGATATTATAGCAGTTATGAGGGAAATTATCAGGTTAAATAATGATCCGGAGGGGAAACCCGATCAAATTGATCATTTGGGAAATCGAAGAGTAAGAACCATAAATGAAATTTTACAAAACAGAATGAGAGTGGGACTGATGCGGATGGAAAGAATTATCAAAGACAGAATGTCTACTCTTGATATTTTTACTTTTACCCCGATTCAATTGATTAACCCCCGGCCGGTAATGGCAATAATCAAGGAATTTTTCACTTCCTCCCAGATGTCTCAATTTATGGACAATGAAAATCCTTTAGCCGAGCTGGAACACAAAAGGAGATTGTCGGCTACCGGACCTGGCGGATTAACAAGGGAAAGAGCTGGATTTGAAGTTCGTGATGTTCAGCCATCCCATTATGGAAGAATTTGTCCCATTCA
>CAYHBF010000119.1:0-5946 GCA_964354835.1 uncultured Candidatus Saccharibacteria bacterium | reverse complement strand
CCAAATTCTTCTACTTTTACCCCAAATTTTTTCGCCAAAAGAAAATGACCGAATTCGTGGAGAACTACTAAACCAATTAAACTAATGAAAGCAATAAAAATAGTTAGAATCATATTTTTACAGTTCTATTTCTTTTTTCTTTCTCTCCCCTATTTCTTCAATTTTTTCGTTATATTCATCAATTAAATCCTGGATTTCGTCTTTTGCCCGAAATTTATCGTCTTCCCTGATTTTTCCTTCTCGAAATTTTTCTTGAATTTCATCCCAGGCCTCTTCCCTCCACCTTCTTATTGTTTTTCTTGCCTCTTCTTGTTTTTCAGATATCAAACGAATTAAATTTTTTCTAAATTCTTCGTTTAAAGGCGGTAAATTAATCCTAATCACGTCCTTATCCACTATGGGATTAGACAGACTACCCGTGTTTTCCAAAGCCTTAACAATTCCCTCAATGTAAGATTTATCCCACGGCTGAATTAAAATTTGTTTTAGTTCGGGAGTGGAGATTGCCGCCAATTGTTTCAAAGGAAACCTTTGACCAAAACATTCAGCCACAATATCCTCAACCATTACCGGGCTCGCTCTCCCGGTTCGAATTTTCAACATTTCCCCCTCAAAAAAACTGATGGTTTTATCCAATTCTGGTTTAACTTCATTAATGATTTTTTTGTAATCATCCATATAAAAAATTACAATTCAAGCATTAGATTTTCTAAGGCTAATCTCGAATTAATATTAGTGGTGGAAATCAAAAAATTTGTGCGTTGAATAAGATTAAGATTATTTTTTAATTTTGGTAAGGAATACTGGGAAAACCCTTCAAAACCCCGCTCTTTCTCTAAAAGAGACATGGTTAAGCGGGTAAGTAATATTCTCCTGAAATATGATAACCAAATGTTTAAGGCCTCCTTCATTTCTTGAAAGTTTTGAGATAATTCTTTGACATATTTAAAGCGGGCTACCAGGCCGGAATTTAAAACTCTGATTAATTCTTTGGTTTTTTTTCTTTGATTTTCTAATTTCTGGGGGTCGGTAACCAAATCAATAGCAACACCCGGTCTTCCCTGAGAAATTTTAATAATTTCTTGAATTTCCTTTTCTGGAACCTCTTTATTTATTAAATAATTTTTAATTTCTGTCTCTGGCACAGAATAAAATTTAATGATTTCGCATCTTGAAAGAATGGTTGGAAACAAAATTTCGGGATACTCGGTAATCAGAACTAAAATGGTTTTATCCTTTGGTTCTTCAAGAGTTTTCAAAAAACAATTTTGAGCTTCCGAATTCATCAAATGAGCCCGATCTATTATTGCTATTTTAAAAGGAGCTAAATAGGGCTTTAAGGCAAGCTTCCAGATAAGGTCTCTAATCTGGGAAATCTGAATTTCATGTTTGCCCTCCCTTCTCTGTTCCTTCGGAACTTCGGACGATTCAGCCGAAGCCTTTTTTCCCGCCGTAGCTCCAGCGGAGGCGGGGGTGAAAGAGGAATCTTCGGGCTCAATTAAAATTAAATCAGGATTTGGTATGTTCTGACCGGTCAGCAATTTAGCAAACTCTAATGCTAAAGTTTTTTTTCCCAATTTTTCCTGACCGCAAAATAAATAGGCATGGGAAAATTTGCCTAACTCAGTACTTCTTTTTAAAAATTGCCACTGTTTTTGATGACCAATAATCATTTATCGAGCTTCCAAAGGAAGCGAAGACAGAGATGAAACTTTAGCTTCATCGACCTTTGATCATAATGCTTTTTTTATAGATATCCAGATTTTCAAGAACCACTCCTGTTCCTTTAGCTACGCAAAGTAAAGGTTCTTCAGCAATAATACAGGGAACGCCAGTTGTCTGGGCAATCAATTCAGAAATATTTCTTAAAAGAGCTCCTCCTCCGGCCAGAACCATACCCCTATCCATAATATCGGCCGATAACTCTGGGGGAGTATCTCTTAAAACCTGTTTAATTACTTGAATAATTTCGGTCAGGGTATCTCTGATTGCCTCACAAACTTCATTTGAAGAAATCTTAATATTCCGAGGTAAGCCCAAAATTAAATCTCGTCCTCGAATCTCTAATTTTTTTTCTTCTTTTTCCGGTATGGCTGTTCCAATTTTGATTTTTATTTCTTCAATCGTCTGTTCTCCAACGGCTAAATTATATTTTCGCTTGATAAAATCAGCAATTGCCAGATCCAATTCATCGCCAGCAATCCTAATCGAATGAGAAGTCACTATACCTCCTAAAGCAATTACTGCCACTTCGGAAGTTCCGCCGCCAATGTCAACAATCATGTTTCCTGAGCAAGAATTAATTGGTATTCCTGCTCCAATGGCGGCCAAAATTGGTTCTTTGGCGATATAAACGGCTTTAGCTCCGGCTGCCATTCCTGCCTCGATTACCGCCCTTCTTTCTGTTGAAGTAATACCAGCTGGTACTCCAATCACTAATTCGGGTTTTAAAAAACGGAGGCGACCCGAAACTTTATCTATAAAATATCTTATCATTGCTTGAGTCACCCGATAATCGGCAATCACACCATCTTTTAGCGGCCGATAAACTCTAATAGTATCGGGAGTCCGGCCAGTCATTTCTTTAGCAATTTGACCCACGGCTAAAATTTTATTTTCATTTAAAGTTACGGCGACCACCGACGGCTCTTGCAAAACCGGCCCTTTACCAGGGATGAATACTACCGAATTGCAAGTACCAAGATCAATACCGATTTTTCTAATTAACATGTTTTTAAACGCTCACTCTTTTTATATCTGCTCCTAATTTTTGGAGTCTCTCGTCAATTTTTTCATATCCTCTATCAATCTGATAGATATTTTCAATAGTAGTCTGACCCTGGGCCAGAAGCCCGGCAATAATCAGAGAAGCTCCAGCTCTAATATCCCAGGATTCAATCCTCAATCCTTTTAAGGGAGTCTTCCCGAAGACGAATGCTCGATGGGGATCAACAATTTCAATGTCTGCCCCCATCTTTCTTAATTCCTGAGTAAAATTTAATCGGTTTTCATAAAGCGGGTCATGAATTAAACTCTTACCTTCGGCTTGGGTTAAAAGAGGAATCAAAGGTGGAAGTAAATCGGTCGGGAAACCCGGATAAGGAAGAGCCTGGACTCTGACCGCTTTTAGATGCGGGGAATAGTTAACGATAATAGAATCCTCGGAATCCTTTTTTAAATTAACCCCAATTTCTTCTAATTTGTCTAAAAAAACATCCAGATGGTCGGAAATCACATTTTTTATTTTAATCTTTCCGGGGATTATTGCGCCGGCCAGTATAAACGTTCCAGCCTCTAAAGGATCGGGAATAATTTGATGAGAAACGCCATCCAAATTCCTCACCCCTTCTATTTCAATTGTGTGGGTTCCGACTCCGGTAATTTTAGCTCCCATTTCTTTTAAAAATTGGCCTAAATCCTGGACCTGGGGCTCAGCGGCTGCTCCTTTAATGATTGTTTTCCCCCCGGCTAAGACAGCAGCCATCATCAAATTTTCAGTTGCAGTCACGCTAAATTCTTTCAGCACTATTTCTCTTCCGGTGAGATTTGACGCAGTAAACTCATAAAAATCTCCATTTTCTGAAACCTCCGCTCCTAATTTTTTAAGGGCTTCTATATGGGTGGAAATCGGTCTCAGCCCTATCCGGTCTCCGCCGGGATGAGGAATTTTAAAATTTTTACACCTCGCAAGAAGACTGCCGATTAAAAGGACCGATACTCGAGTTTTGGAAATCTTTTCAAAGTCCATTTTTTGAGGTTCAAGGGAATCTGCTTTCAAGCTGAGAGATCTTTCACCCCGCCATTCAACTTTTATCCCTATGCTTTTTAAAACCTCGATTATATCAAAAATATCTTCAACTAAGGGAAGATTTTCCAAAATAACTTCTTTATCAGTTAGCAGGCTCGCAGCCAAAATTGCTCCGGCAGCATTTTTATAACCCCTAACCTCAATTTCACCCTCCAAAGGTTTTCCTCCCTGAATTATAAATCTTTCGGTCATTGTCTATATTTTAATTTAAAATTTATAATTTGACAAGCCTTCTAATAAAATTTTTTTGCCAATAATGGCAAGCAAAATGACAGCTATTCCGCCAAAAATAAATAATAACCGGTAACCTAAAAACCCAATAAATGCTCCAGAAATCAAGGCCCCCAAAGCCGTTCCCAAGGGAGAGAAAATAGTATCAATGGCTCCGGCCTCTTCGGGATTTTCCTTTAATTTCTGGGATACTAATCCGGACCTGCCAGAATCGCAGACCAAAACTCCGGCCGACTGAAAAAGACTGATTATTATGTACAACAAAAAATTTAAATAGGGCAATAAGATACCAAACAAAGTTGAAAAAATACCGGCGATAATTCCGCCTTGAAAGATGCTTTTTTCGCTTTTAAATTTCTCGAGGCGGCGTATCAGATAAAGCGAAACTGACGAAAAAAGAAAACAAAGTATTGCCGTAATGATTATAATTGTGTTGTCTGACCAGTGTAAAACATCTTTTAAAGACAGAATGCCAAAACCTTGATAAAAACCGCTCATCAGTAAAACAAAAAAGGAAATTAAAATTGGCAACAAAATTTCTCTTTTTTTTATTTTTTGGAGAACTATCTCATAATTTTGGCTGAATTTCTCCAGATTAAAATGTTTATCAAGCGGTTTAATTTTTTTTCTTTCAAGTTGCGAAAAACAATAAATAGCCGTCAAAATCTGGATAACTAAGCTTAAAATAAAAACTCCAATAAAATTGAATTTCCAAATAAATAGTGCGCCGACTGCCGGAGCAATGGCACCGGCATAAAAAGAAGCGGAATAAAACCAGCCAAAAGCCCGATTATAATTTTCCAAAGGCGAAGAAATCAAAATTACCCTCATTGAAACAAAAAATAAGGCAGCGGAAATTCCCAAGATTATCTGAAATAAATAAAAAATAATCAAATTGGGAAATAAAATCATTCCCAGGGCATAAACGCCATAACCTATAATTCCTATACTTGCTAAAATTGCCGGATTAATTCTATGATTTAAAAACCCAACAATTGGAGAAAAAATAGCAATGGGCAGATAAATTAAAAGATAGGTGTAACCAACCTGAGGCAAAGAAAAACCCCTGATTACCAAAAATAAAGGAAAATAAAGAGAGAAAATCCGATAGCCAAACATCAATAAAAAATTGGAGACGGTTGCATCCCGAGTAACTTTTTCAATTTTGGGAAGAGAAAACATATAGAATAATTTTACCCCTACGCCATAATAAGGACAAGCCCTTAATTGATTTTAATTTATCAACCCCCATATTAAACAAGGAAAGGCGCCAAAGGTGCTAAAATTAACAAAGTTATTCCTCGTTGTGGTGTAGAGGTTAATTGGAGTATAATAGAAATGAAATGACTAAGCGAGCTCGGACTGTTTTGTTTTTAATTTGTTTGTTTTTATTTCTTTTAGTTACCCCTTCAGTTATTTTCTATTCCCAGGGTTATCGTTTTGATTTGAATCCGCCAGCTGGCGGAATAAAAATTACCCAAACCGGTGGTCTTTTCTTAAAAATTGAACCAAAACAAGCAGAGATTTATATTGACGGAAAATTAATCAAAAAAACTGATTTTTTATTTAGCTCCGTCTTTATAGACAATCTTTTGCCAAAAAAATATAAAATTGAGGTAAAAAAGAAAGGTTATTTCCCCTGGGAAAAAAATTTAGAAATAAGAGAAAGGTGGGTAGCCGAAGCTAAAAACATTGTTTTAATTCCAGAAAAAACTGATTTCAGTGTTTTAACTGAAAATACAGAAAATTTTTGGTTTTTACCCGACGGAAAAAAAATTGTTCTTTATGAAAAGGGAATCCCGGAAGAAAACGATTGGACCCTAAAACTCTACGATTTAGAAAAAAATAATGAAATCCACCTAATGAGCGAAGAGGATTTTGTCCTCTTCTTCCCCTTCACTTCCATA
>CAYHBF010000118.1:0-3467 GCA_964354835.1 uncultured Candidatus Saccharibacteria bacterium | reverse complement strand
AAGTCAATAAATTCATCAGCCTCCTCTTTTGTTTTTGCCGAAGCCGATCTGCCGAAGGCGATAACCTCTACTCTTTTCCCCTGATTTTTTAAATATTCAACCAATTGAAGAAAATCGCCGTCTCCCGAAGCCAGAACAACCACATCAACATTGAGCGCAATTTTGACCGCATCAATGGTAATTCCCACATCCCAGTCTGCCTTTTTAAGTCCGCCATAAAACTCCTGCAAATCCCGAACCCTGGTCTCAATACCCAACTTAGTTAAAGCTTCGAAAAAAGGTTTTTCTTCACCGGTTTTTGTTCTGACCACGTAGGCAAAAGCCCGAATTAGGTTTCGCTGAGAAACAGCTAATTTTAAAATCTCCCGGAAATTAACCCGAGCTTGATAGAGGTTTTTCGCCGAATGGTAGAGATTTTGAACATCAATTAACACTGCCACCCTTTGTCCAATATGTTTAATTACCATGTCAATTATTTCTTTAAGCCTATTTTTTTGACAATACCGTTATACCTTCGAGTGTCTTCTGCCTTTAAATAACTTAAAAATTTTCTTCTTTTATCCACCATTTTTAAAAGCCCTCTTTTTGAATGAAAATCTTTTGAGTGCTTTTTCAAATGTAAAAGCAGCTTTTTTATTTCCTCGGTTAATAAAGCAATCTGAACCTCTGGCGAACCGGTATCGAGATCATGAAGCTTATATTTTTCGATGATTTTTAATTTTTCTTCTGGTAGTAGCATACCCGGCAGTAGAAATTCGACTAAAATTAATTTTAATATTGTTGCCCGGTAACGGTCGAATTTTCACTACCGGGCATATTACATTTAATTTTATCAGAAAAAAACAAAAAGGCAAAATTGCCCTCAAATAGTTAATAGTTTAACTTACTACTCCCTATTTCAAATGCCCCCGCCGCGACTCGAAACCCGAAGCAATTCTTCGTCGCGCTCAGAATGCTACGGGGCAGGCGCGGAACCTCTGCGGCATTTACCCCGTATTTTTTATGCCCCCAGTAGGAGTCGAACCTACATTTAAGGATTAAGAGTCCTCTACTCTGCCATTGAGTTATGGGGGCATAAATAAAAAATTACGGGGCCAATTGAGCTACGGGGGCGAATAGCTTTAAAGCACTTTTATGGACATTCAATTTGAAACCACCCTTCTTTCAGACCCGTCCATTCGCTAACGCCTATAAGCATCACAAAGCTGTTTATAATTAACCAAGCAGCAAAAATTATTATTAAACCAATTAATACCGAAGTAAGGATAGCCCTTCCTTTTGTTACGTTTTCCGGATTTTCGGCGTTAAAGATAAATAATATTCCTCCAAGGACCAATAATAAAGTGGCCAGAGGTAAAATAATTTTGAATAAAACAAAATCTACTACACTATCCAATAAGACAAATAGATGACAAAGTTGGCAGGCGGGCTCGGCAGGTCCACCGCAAGGAACTAAACCTGCGGCTAAAGAAAATAAAGGAAAAATTAGACTTCCTGAAATAATGACTATTAGTAAATTTTTCATTTTCATTTTAATATTTTTTATTATGCCCCCGGAAGGAATCGAACCCTCACCATAGGCTCCGAAGGCCTGTACGCTATCCGTTACGCCACGGGGGCTCTGTAAAAATTTAATAAATTTATCGAGCCCGACAAAAACTTTATGCAAAAGTTTTTGTATAGGGCTTCTTCAATTCTATCAAAATGATTGTCCTTCAGCAAGTTCAGGACAAGGTAGAGTTTACCAAATGGATTGAAAAAAACAAGATTTTAGATTAAAATGCAGTAAGTATAATGTGCCGACATGGAGATACCTGAAGAAGTAAAATTTGTTATCGGACAATTGAAGAAGAATAATTTCGAGGCCTATATTGTTGGAGGTTGTGTTAGGGATTTTCTGAGAGGAGCAGGGCCTGAAGATTGGGATGTGACAACCAGTGCCAAGCCCGAGGAGATTCAGAAGATTTTTAAAAAAAGTTTTTACGAAAATAAGTTTCTGACCGTTACTGTTCAAACTCCCGAGCGTCAGCGACGGGGGAAAAAGAAGGCAAGCCTTCTTTGTCCTGGCAGCGAGAATCCTAAATTGAAAGAGCTCAAAGAAAATAGATCTTCTTTTCGCACCGAGCCCCGCTTACGGGGCGAAGGTAGAAAAGAGCACCAAGCGCTCTTTGACCCCTTCACTAACATCCGGGAAATTGAAGTTACTACTTATAGATTAGAGGCGAAGTACACCGATAAACGCCATCCCGACGAGATTAAATTTGCCAAAACCATAGAAGAAGATTTGGCCAGACGAGATTTTACGGTAAATGCCTTAGCAATGAGCCTGTTGAAACCTGGTATCAACAAAGCTGAATTTAAAATTTTAGATTCTTTTGACGGACAGGAGGACCTTAAAAATAAAATAATCAGAGCGGTTGGAAATCCGGAAGAAAGATTTAATGAAGATGCTCTGCGGATGATGAGGGCGATTCGTTTTGCCGTAACTTTGGGCGAAGCTTGGGTAATTGAGGAAAAAACCGGCCAAGCCATTGAGAAAAATGCTCCCTGGCTTCAGGCAATTTCAAAAGAGAGAATCAGAGATGAGTTAATAAAAATTATTATGGCAGATAGGGCAACTGAAGGAATAGAGCTTTTAAGAAAATTAGGATTATTAAAATATATTATTCCAGAGATAGAAGAAGGTTTTGGCGTTAGCCAGAATAAGCATCACATATATGAATGTTATGAACACAGTTTGAGATCTTTGGGATATGCGGCTAAGCAGAATTTCAACAAATATGTAAGATTAGCTGCTTTGTTTCATGATATCGGAAAACCACGCTCTAAGCGGGGCGAGGGTCAGGAAGCTACCTTTTATGGCCACGAGATTTTGGGGGCGAAAATTACTGTCCAAGTTCTAAATCGGTTAAAATTTCCCAAAAAAGAGATTGAGAAAATTGTAAGATTGGTAAGATATCACCTTTTTTATTATAATGTTGACGAGGTTTCAGACAGTTCGGTTAGAAGATTAGTCCGTCAGGTAGGGCCAGAAAATATGGAAGAGTTATTGCAGGTCAGGATGGCAGACAGAATTGGTTCAGGAGTTCCCAAAGCCGAGCCTTATAAATTAAGACACCTGAAATATTTAATTGAAAAGGTTTCCCAAGATCCAATTTCGGTAAAAATGTTAAAAATTTCTGGTAATGACGTAATGGAAATTTTAAAGATTAAACCTGGACCAAAAATAGGACAACTTCTTGATATTTTACTTGGCCATGTTTTGGAAAACCCCGAGAAAAATGAAAAAGAATTTTTGGAAGACGAAATTAAAAAACTGGTAAAATTATCCGACGGAGAGTTAAAGAAACTCGCCGAAGAGGCGAAAAAAGAAAGAGAAAAATTAGAAATAAAAAGAGACGAGATGACAAAGAAAAAGTATTGGGTGACATAAAAAATTAAGTATCGGGGTGGAGTATGCCGGTAGT
>CAYHBF010000117.1:0-6559 GCA_964354835.1 uncultured Candidatus Saccharibacteria bacterium | reverse complement strand
AAAAAAATAGACGTTCTAGTTGCTACAACAATTATAGAAAACGGTTTGGATTTACCAAATGTTAATACTTTGATTGTAGCTGATTCAACTAAACTCGGTTTAGCTCAAGCTTATCAAATCCGCGGAAGAATTGGCAGAAGCCATATTCAGGCTTTTGCCTTTTTCTTATATGGAAGTCATCTGTCTGAAAAAGCCAAAATGCGGCTGGATGCCTTGAAAGAAGCTGAAGAACTGGGTTCGGGTTATAAAATTGCCCTAAAAGATCTGGAAATCCGGGGCGCCGGCAACATTCTAGGTAAAGAACAATCAGGAAATATTAACCAAGTTGGTTTAAACCTTTATTGTCAAATGCTGTCTGAAGCGATTGAGAAAATGAAAACTAAATGATAAAGTCAAAGAATACAAACTTTTTGAAAAAATGAACGACATTAAAACCCTTAGTATTGAAAATAAAAATTATCCAAGGCTTTTAAAAGAAATTAAAGGCGCACCGAAAGTTATTTATCATAAAGGAGAAATTTTACCCGAGGAAAATTGTCTTGCGATTGTTGGAACAAGAATGTATTCAGCTTACGGAAAGCAGGTAGCCTTGGAAATTGCCGGAGATTTGGCTGGAGCAGGATTAACAATTGTTTCAGGATTAGCTCCCGGGATTGATACTTTTTCCCATCAAGCTGTAGTTGAAAGAAATAAAAGAGTAATTGCTGTTCTGGGTACGGGAATTGATGAAAAGAGTATTTATCCTCAAGAAAATATCAAATTGGCCAGAAAAATTTTAGAAACTGGAGGAGCTTTAATTTCTGAATATCCTCCCGGAATTCGTGGAACCCGATTTACTTTTCCTCAAAGAAACAGGATAATTTCCGGATTATCTTTGGGAGTTTTGGTAGTGGAGGCAAAAGAAAAATCTGGCGCCTTAATTACCGCTGATTATGCTTTCAAACAAAAAAGGGGGGTATTTGCCATTCCGGGACCGATTCACTCTTCAAACTCAAGAGGACCCCATTATTTAATCAAAAAGGGGGCAAAATTGGTTGAAAATGCGAACGATATTTTAAAAATACTAAATCTGAACCTATCGGCTTACGAAGCCGATAGGTTGATAAAAGGAGATAATAATGAGGAAAATTTAATTTTAAATGCTCTAAAAGAAGAAGTTTTATATATTGATAAAATTATTGAGAGGACAAAACTCTCAGCCGCCGCTGTGGCTGGCGCCCTTGCTAATTTAGAAATAAAGGGTAAGGTAAGAAATTTAGGAGGAAATACATATGCAATTAGTAATTGTTGAATCGCCCGCTAAGGGAAAAACTATAGAAAAATTTTTAGGGCCCAATTACAAGGTCTTGTCTTCTTATGGCCATTTCCGGGATTTGCCGAAAAGCAATTTAGGCGTTGATGTGAAAAATGACTTTGCGCCGCAGTATATAATCGTGCCTAGGGCTAAAAAAAATATCAATCTAGTCAAAAAAGAAGCTCAAAGATCGGATTCAATAATTTTGGCGACTGATGAAGATAGAGAAGGAGAAGCCATCGCTTATCATTTGGCCTGGTTTTTAAATCTTTTGAAAAACAATAATTACAAGAGGATCGTTTTCCATGAAATCACGAAATCGGCGATTGAAGAAGCCTTAAAAAATCCAAGAAAAATTGATATGAATTTAGTTGACGCTCAACAGGCAAGGAGAGTATTAGATAGAATTGTCGGCTATAAACTATCTCCTTTTTTATGGAAAAAGGTTGCCCGAGGATTATCTGCCGGAAGAGTCCAATCAGTAGCAGTAAGATTAGTAGTGGAAAGAGAAAGAGAAATTGAAAACTTCGTTCCTCAAGAATATTGGCAAATTGCAGCCCTACTGGAGAAGTTAGAAAATAGAAAACAAAAAATAGAAAATAAATTTGAGGTTTTATTGGTAAAAAAAGAAGGAGAAACTATTCCCAAGTTGGGAATCAAAACAAAAAAAGAAGCGGATAAAATTGTAAAGGATTTGAAGGACGCAGAATACAAAGTAGTAAATATTGAAAAAAAAGAAATAAAGAGAAATCCCCTGCCGCCGTTTACAACTTCTACTCTTCAGCAAACAGCTTGGCAGAGATTCAGATTTCCAGCAAAATTCACAATGCAAATAGCCCAGAAACTTTACGAAAAAGGTCATATAACTTACCACCGAACCGATTCTCTGAACCTTTCCGATTTATCGCTTTTGGCTGCAAAAAAATTTATTATTGAAAATTATGGAGAAAATTACTGGACGGGTTATTTAAGAAAGTATAAAACTAAATCAAAAGGTGCTCAAGAGGCCCACGAAGCAATTAGGCCTACTTATCCAAATAAAGAACCAAGTAAAATAAAATTAGAAAACGACAATCAATTTAAGTTATATGATTTAATTTGGCGAAGATTTATCGCTTGCCAAATGGCACAAGGCGTCTTCGATTCAACTACCGTTGATGTCAAAACCGAAGTCAAAAATCAAAAATCAAAAGTCAAAAGTTTTATTTTTCGAGCGACGGGCCAAATTTTAAAGTTTGATGGGTTTTTGAAAGTTTATCCAATTCAATTTGAGGAAAAAGAATTACCATCTTTAGAAATAAATGAAATTTTGAAACTTTTAAAATTAATTCCTTCTCAGCATTTTACAGAGCCACCGCCAAGGTATAATGAAGCTTCTCTAATCCGGGTGTTTGAAGAAAACGGTATCGGCCGCCCTTCAACTTACGCCCCAATTTTATCTACAATCCAAGAAAGAAATTATATTGAAAAAGATGAAAATAGAAAATTTCGTCCGACCGAAATTGGAACCGTAGTTAATGATCTCTTAGTAAAACATTTCCCAGAAATCGTTGATATAAAATTTACAGCTGAAATGGAAGAAGAATTAGACGAAATCGCTGAGGGAAAAATAAAATGGGTTCCGATAATTAATGAATTTTATCAGCCATTTGAGAAAAATCTCCAGAAAAAATACGAAGAGGTTTCTAAGAAAGACATAACTGAAAAACCAACTAAAAAGATTTGCCCAAAATGCGGCGCGCCCTTGTTAATTCGGCTCGGAAGATATGGAAAATTTTATGCCTGCTCTAAGTTTCCAAAATGCCGATATACCGAATCATTAAAAGAAAACAAATTGGGAATAAAATGTCCAAAATGTAAAAAGGGAGAAATTGTTGAAAAAAGAACTAAAAAACATAAAATATTTTACGGCTGCTCGAATTGGCCAAAATGCGATTTTGCTTTGTGGGATAAACCTACCGGAGAAAAATGTCCAAAATGCGATTCAATGTTAGTTGAAACAAAAAGAAAACAAATTAAATGTTCTAATACCGAGTGTTACAAAAACGAGGTGAAAGATGATTTTTCGAAAAAATCATCGCCCAAAAACTGCGTTCATATTGAAAAATAAGGCAAAATTTGCTAAATTTTAGGAAACCGGGCGAGTGGTGGAATGGTTTACACGTAGGTCTCAAAAACCTATGAGCGCAAGCTCATGTGGGTTCGACTCCCACCTCGCCCACAAAAAAAACGGCCTAATTCGGCCCTTTTTTTGTAAGACTATTTTTGAAATTTCTTAGAAATTTTTAAAATTATCCAGCCGGAAAAAATCCCGACAATTGCACCAGCAAAAATATCAAATGGCCAGTGAATGCCAACAAAAACTCGGAAAATAGAAATTAAAAAGCTGGCGATGAAAAATAAGATACCAGTTTTTTTATTGTAAAAATAAACAACCATAGATAGTGCAAAAAAGAAAGCTGCGTGACCAGAAGGAAAAGAAGATTCAGTGGTATTATAACCGATTAACAGGTTAACTGAATTTTCAACAAATGGACGAATTCTCGGGAAAAGATAACGAATAATTTCAGTGATTATAAATCTTGAAAAAATAGCCGCTGCGAAAGCAAAAATTACCATTTCCAAGTTTCTTCTAAGGTTTTTTACTAAAAATAATAATAAACAAAAAACTACAAAATATTGAAGGTATTCGGCAAAAAAAATCGCCACTTTGTCTAAATAGGGCGAAATTCCGGCAAATTGATTTAATTTTTGAAAAAGATAAAAATCAAAACTCATTTATTTTTATTAAGCATAATTAAGTTCTCAAACAAACAGGCGACGGTTAAGGGACCGACGCCGCCCGGAACTGGTGTAATATAACTTGCCTTTTTAAAAACCGACTGAAAATCAACGTCGCCCACTAATCTTCCGTTTTTTACACTTGTCCCGGCATCAATTACTATTACTCCCCTTTTAATCATATTTCCCTTAATTAAATTTGGTTTCCCGACTCCGGAAATCAAAATATCAGCCTTTTTAAGAAAAGATGGTGCATCTTTTGTAAATTCATTTAAAACCGAAACGGTGGCTTTTTCTTTTAAAAGTTGAATGGCCAAGGGAAAACCAACTAATCTTCCGGCTCCGACAATGACAACATTTTTTCCTTTTAAATCGATTTTGTAATTTTTAAAAAGATAAAAAATTCCTTGAACTGTTGGCGGCAGAATTTTTAGAGTTCCCTGCCCGCCCAAATTTTTTGAAGAAAAACTTGGGAGGGCTTGATAAAACTTTCCTAAACTGTTTTCCGATAAAACATCAATATCTTTTTCTTCGGAAATTAAATTTAAAATTTCTTCCGGAAGAAATTTCTTCGGTAAAGGTAATTGGATAATTACACCGGAATTGGCTGGATTTTTAACAATTCCTGAAATTTCTTTTTTTAGCTCTGAGTTTTTAATTTTTGTCGGAAACTTAAATAATTTAAAATCAATACCTATTTTTTCACAGGCCATTTCCTTTTGATTGATAAAAATCTGTGAAATTGGATTTTCCCCAACCGAAATTACCGCCAATCTTGATTTCAAACGGCGGCTTTTAATCTCTTTTTTAAGATTTTCTAAAATTCTTTCCGATAATTTTTTACCATCGAGAATTTTCATTTTAAGAAATGGCTGGGATAGGAAATCCTTTGCTTAAATTTAAGATTTCTCTTTTTATTTCTTGGATTGTTTTGTTTTTTACTATTTCTTCTTTAAATTTTTTAAGATATTGATTTATTTCATTTTTATTCTCCGGCAATTGATAATTTTTTATTTCATTAACTGCTCGGGCTATCCAGGCGGCAATTTTTTTCATTTCTTCTTCTTTCATTCCTCGGGTAGTAATAGCCGGCGTTCCCAACCTTACTCCGCTGGGATAAAAAGGCGAGGAGGGGTCTTCGGGAATAGTATTTTTGTTGATAGTAATGCCTGCCAAGTCCAGAGCGTCTTGTAAAAATACTCCCAAACCTTTTCCATAAGGAGTTAAGTCAATCAATATCATATGATTGTCGGTACCATTAGAAACAAGTTTTACTCCTTGCCTCATTAATTCTGCCGCTAATACCTTTGCATTCTTAACAATTTGTTTCCCGTATTCTTTAAATTCGGGTTTTAACGCCTCGCCCAAAGCCACGGCAATGGCTGCTGTCTGGTGATTATGAGGACCTCCCTGAACGCCGCCAGGGAAAACGGCCTTATCCATTTTTACCGCTAATTCCGGGTCTTTTTTAAAACCCTTTTCAGTAATCATAATTATAGCACCCCTTGGACCGCGGAGAGTTTTGTGAGTCGTAGTGGTAATAATGTGAACAAACTCAACTGGACTTTTATGGACTCCGGCGATAACGAGTCCTGCAATATGAGCTATATCTGCTACAAAATAAGCTTCCACCTCATCGGCAATTTTTGATAATTCTTCAAAAGGAAATTCTCTTACATAAGCCGTAGCCCCGCACCAGATTAGTTTTGGTTTGTGTTCTCTGGCAAGACTTCTTACTTCTTCTATGTTAATATAACCGTCTTTTTTTACGTGATAAGGAACGCTTTTATAAAGTTTTGCCGAAAGTGTTGCCTTCCAGCCATGGGTAAGATGGCCGCCGTCGGGAAGATTTTGGCCCATAATAGTATCTCCAAGGTTACAGGTTGCCAAATAAACAGCCGTGTTTGCCGGACTGCCAGAATAAGATTGAACATTGGCATAAGGAACGCCGAAGGCTTTTTTAGCCCTTTCAATAGCCAAGTTTTCTATTTGGTCTATAAACTGGTTTCCTCCGTAATAACGCCTGCCAGGATAACCTTCTGAATATTTGTCGGTCAATATAGAACCCAATGCCTCAAGAACGGCCGGTGAAGTATGATTTTCTGAGGGAATCATTTCTAAACCTTCTCTTCGCCTTTGTTTCTCAGCCTCAATTATTTCGTAGACTTTTGGATCGCTTTGTTTCAAAAACATATTATTTTATATTTTAAGATTAGCATCAACTGCGATTTTTTTCCAATTTTTTGTAGTTTCTTTTTTATGAAAGTAGACAGTAACAGCTACCATTGCCGCGTTATCAGTACAATGTTTTGTATCTGGTATTAAGTATTCGGTATTTGGTATTTCTTTTCTGATTTTTTCTTGAAACTGTTTTCTTAATTCTTCGTTGGCAACAACCCCGCCGCCTAAAATTATGGTTTTTACCTTGAAATCTTTAGCCGCTTTTAAGGTTTTGCGGAGCAAAACATCAATTATTGATTGCTG
>CAYHBF010000116.1:0-1577 GCA_964354835.1 uncultured Candidatus Saccharibacteria bacterium | reverse complement strand
CAAATATTTTATTTGAATCAATAATAGCGTTTGGGTGTATTAAAATTTCAGAGCCAATTGTAATTCCTTCTCCGCTTATAACATGCGCGTTTACTGGCTCTGTTTCTCTTCTGTTTAAATTATTGAATTGTCTAGCTATGTGTATTTTAGATCCATCTCCAAAAGTGTGAGAGTTTTTTGCTTCTGTGTCTATTGAAATAATAACACGTCCGTTTGTGTGTTTTAATTCTATTTTTTCTTTTAGCTTTTCGGCGCTTATTTCTCTTATTTTATTTGCATGTTGATTTAACTTGCGTTGTCTTCTTCTCTCTATTTGAGATAATTCAGAAGCGGTTAAAGGAGATGTTTCAATTAAATCAAAATACTTTTTATTCATGTTTATCTTTTTTTATTCCGTATGTTTCGTTATGCCATATTTTAATCTGGTCTGTTGTAAAGTGTCTTACTTGCCCGGTTTCGGTTAGTATGCAAGTAACTTCATCGTTTTCTAGGAATCCATTTGATTTTACATACCAAATATAAGCATTTCCCAATGGTGTTACGCAAGATATGGGATTTTTTAATTCAAAGATGTTCATTTTTATTTAAAATTACATTATTTTTACTGCGTTAATTTATTTTTAGCTAAAAAAAAACAAACAAAAATGGCAAATCAAATTTCTGTAACCGTTTTCGGTTCAAATCAAAACGATTGGAATAAAACTTCCGGTGTTGTTTTGGCTTTCCCAACACAAGGTATTTTGTTAGAAACAATACCTTCAACTGTTTATTCAGGTACTGCTTGTGTTACTTCTGTAAAGTTATTACCTTACGGCCCAAGTCCAATTCAGCCGGTTTATTACACCAATGCTACCGTTGCTAGTTTAATTACATTGGCTAACGCTTAGTTTTATTTTTAATGAAATTAAAAAGCCCCCTAATTTAAGGGGGTTTTTTAATTTTCTTTATTCCAAAAATTTTCAAACGTCTGCCATCTTTTTTTATAAATAATTATAGGTTGTTCGCTCAATGGACACTCTTCTGGAGTTATTGGGTTTTCGTGTTTATCGCTTTTTATAAACAATATTTTTTCGTCAAACTTTGGGTGTGCGCAATAAAAATCTAATTTAAGACTAATGTTACACAAAGGACAATCCGAGCATCCATCAACTTTTAATTGCATTTTTTATAATTTCTTTTAATTTTTTTATTTCAGGATAAAAAACATAAGGAATTGGGTATATTTTTTTCCAATCCCTTATGTAAATATAAATTTTATTTAAATCAATATTAGGCGTTTCAATAGTAATATTTTGAATTACTTTCTTTTTCAATTAATAATTTTTTACTAATTGGTACACAAATGCGTTTCTTCCTGATTTTGTTTTTCTTTTTTCTCCGGGCTTAAAAATTCTTTGATCTCTTTCAAGTTCAGACATTCTTCTTGACGATCTATTTTTGTCTTCCCAATTTAAATAAATTGAAATCTCTTCTGCTGTTGCCTTGTCCAATACAAGTAATGCTTTTACTATATCGCCATGTTGATTAGACAGCAATCCGGTTGTCATACTTTCGTAGGCTTCTAATGATGTTTCTGG
>CAYHBF010000115.1:0-5000 GCA_964354835.1 uncultured Candidatus Saccharibacteria bacterium | reverse complement strand
TGAATTATATTTCAGCAACAAAAAATTTTTTTGATGATGTTAAAACAGGAATAAATAATACAGAAAACTTGGATTTCAAGGTTTTAAATAAAACTGGCGCTGTTAGTTTTTCTTTTTGGGACAGAACCACGACAATCGCAGGAAAGAGCCAGAGCTTGAAGGATATTTTTAAAACATTTTTTATTTTTATAATAGTTTTGAGCTTTTTAATTTGGGCGATTTTTTACATAAGAAAAATTTTTAAATAAAATGGACTTCATTACTTATTTTATTCGCTATTTTTTAATTTTTGTTGTATTTATTTTTATACCATTTTTCGCATTTTTTATTTTAAAAGAAGATTAAATGAAATGAATTTTAAATTTTGGAAAAAAGAAAAAGAGGATTTAGATAGCGAAGACAAAACAAAAATCACGACAGAGGAGTGGTTGGCTATTAAAATGGCACGGTCAGAAAAAGAATACAATGATTATGTCAAGGAAAAAAAATTGAGAGAAAAGAAAAAATAAAAAGAGGTGGTTTAATACCTCTTTGAAAAAAATCTCTTGTCTGGTGGCTTTGTGACGCTTTGTTTTTATGCCATAATGTAAAAAGAGAACAAAATTTATGGAAATTAATAAAATAGCGCTAAAAGAATTTTACTGCCATTGGTGTGGCAAAAGCGATTTTTTTAAAAGCAAAAGAAACGCTAAAAAAAATGGTTGGGTCTTAGGCTCTAATGATTTTTGTGGTGAAAAGTGTAAAAGGGAAAGAGAAGGTTTAGAAAATATAAGAAAAAAAAATGAAATTTAGGAAAGCGAAAAAAAACATTTGCTTATGGTGCGAAGAAAAAAAAACCGGCAATTATATTTTAGCGTATGATGTTAAAGGTCTTGTGAATTGTTGGTGCTGTTTTGATTGCTATAAAAAGTTAGCGCCAAAATTAAATGAAGATTTCAAAAATAAAAAGGAAAACTAAATCCCGACAGCCGGAATTGTCGGGAAATAGTTATTTAGTAGGATTTATTTCTTCGGTTCTTTCAAGTAAAGACGCGCAACTATAAAAACTTTCCGGCAAACCTTGTTATCCTTCTTATACCTCATTATACCATATTAAAAAGGTTTTGTCAAGTAGTCAATTTTAAAAAGCAATAAAAATAAAAATTTATGATAGGCGACAGCTTGGTTGATTTAGTAAATTGGCTTATTCAAACAATTATTTTTCCGATTTTTCCGGATAATTTGCCTCTGCTTCCTTCAAGCACTTATTTAGCTTTGCTTCAATCTTTAAAAGGAAATTTTATTTTTAGTTTTTCAATAATAGACAAGTTTTTTCCTATTCAGCTACTTTTGACTTTTTTGATAGTTATAATTTTAGCAGAGCTTATTTTATTCGCCATAAAGAGTATGACTTGGTTTTTAAATTTAGTCAGAGGCTCAGGAGCATAACGCCCCCTATACGCCCCTCTGTTTCCTGTTGCAGGGGGGCTTATAGGGGGGGTTAAAAAAGGTATTGATGCGAGTAAGAAAAAGCGCGTCAGTTAGACGCGCAAATTCTTTTCTCTTCTCTTTCCTTGCTCTTTGACAACATACCATATAACAAGATACCTTGTCAAGTCTTCTCATAAAAAGAGAAGAGAAAGGAAAAATCAGAAAGCGGTTAAGAACAAAATTTCTCGCCAGAATTTTTGGCTTGAAATAAGAGAAAAAAGAAAAGAAAAGAAGCAAAAGAAAAGAAAAAAGAGAAGAACCCCCTTATTCGCTAATTTTTTGAGTGTATTTTTAGTATCCGCTTACTCGCTTCGGCTCGTAAGCGACTAAAAATACTACTAAAAATTAGCTCATACCCCCTTAAAATTTCATTTGGAAATTTCAAGAGGGTATGACATTTAAATTTCCTTTAATAACGATAGCGGTTTTAATTACAATTTTTATACCTGTTTTAGTAAAGGCAAGTGTTTTTCCTTATAACGCCAAAACCATACCTTTTTCAATAATTGGAAGCGCAACCAATACACTTTTAGAGGCAACCGACACTCCACGCACTATTCTTAACGCTACAATTTTGAATTATGCTTATAATGTTTCTCAAACCTCTTGGATTACCTGTGGCTCGGTTAAAATAGCCGAAGGATACTATAAAGAGGGTAGGGATAGTAGGGATATGGTTTATCCCTGTAAAGATAAAATTGAAGCCCATAATGTCGGCTCGGTTAATAGCAATGGTCAGATAGTTTATGTTGATTATGATTTAAACTTAAATTCCAGCATTGAGCAGATAAACGCGACTAATTCATCAAGCACTTTTTGGCTATCAAAAACTTGGGATTACGGAGAGCTTTTTATTGCTTTTTTAATGGTGTTACAATTATTTTTCATTATATTTTTTATAGTTTTTAATTTCTTTTTTGAGCCGGTCGGCAAGATAAGAGGAAAACAATAAAATGATTTTTGAGGAATTTTTAGGAATAATAATTTTTGGATTACCCTTTTTGATTTTTATTTTTCTTATGCCGGTATGGATTTTTTACGAAATGATTATAAGAAGGGTTAAGCGCCAGTTTTAAAAAAATGGTTGAAATATATCAAAATGTTTTTTTTGGGTTTGACAAGGGTTTTGGAGAGTTTATAATACCATTGATAGGGTATATTTTGTTTTTGGCGATTTGGATTTCAATGCTGTATGCGATTTTAAAAAAATAATCCACAGGAAAAAGGTCGGCGAACAGGAAATAAGAAAAAAGGAAAGTAAAAATGTTTACGCTACCTATTGACTTCGCTTCATCGTCTTTGGCGTATGTCGGGAATTTGATTACTGATTTGTCCGTCCCTCTGTATATCTTAATCGGAATAACTCTGGGTATGTGGATTATAAACTACATTGTCGGATTATTCACCCGTAGGGCAAGGTCAAGATAGAGAAAAAAGGAAATAAGAAAAAGATGGAGGGGTTTCTTTCGGTCGGAACAACCGAACGCTAAATCCGGTTAATGGCAAGGTGTAAAAAAACCGGTTTTCCTCTTCGCGCAATTTTATGCTATTTTCTTTACCGAGCGACACTATCTCTGGCATAACAGCCTTTACTTTGGATTTTTTTAATAGTATAAAAAGCTATATTGTTTTAGCTCTTGGCACAGGTCTTGGTTTGATTTTACTCGGATATACTTATGAGATTTTTTTCAGTTATGGCGTAAGGGTAAAAAAAGAGGCGCGCAGAAGGTTTGGAATAATAGCTTCGGAAATAGAAGAAGAAGAATTTGAAGAAGATGTTGAAGAAAAATTAAATGAAATGATGTTAGATTAAATTTTAAATTTATGTTAATCACTTTTTTTTCAATCAACGCAAGTGATACAAGCGCAATAATCGGCTATGGCTCTGATTTGGTCGGCAATTTTATGCCGATTTTAGTTATTTTAATCGGTATTGGCATTGCTGTTTTGATTATACGCGCCATTTTTACAATGAAATGAAAAAACTTTTTATTTTTACATTGTTAGTTTTTCTTTTGGGCTTCGGGCTACCTGCTTTGGCTTCAACGGATATAATCATAAAAGATTTCAATATGACAGGCGATTACCAAACGCTTTATGATTTTGGGTCAAGACATTTTTATGTTCAAACGATAAGCTCTTACGATTGTGATGCCGGTTGTGATATGCTTATTCAGGCGCAAGGCTTTGCTTGTGGCTCGAGCATTTTATTCTCCAGTCTTGTATCTTCGTCAGACCTTCAGATTTATTCAGAACAGCCACCTTGTCAGGGGTCTTTTATTATTTCGGGTGTCTATACTGACGCGCCAACAGGGGTTTTGTTTGGAATACCTTCTAATTTCGCCCAAATGACTACCTCATACATAGGCGAATTGATAAATGATTTATCACCGGCTCTGTATATCTTAATCGGAATTATTATTGGTATGTGGATTATAAATTATATTGTCGGATTATTCAGAAAAGTTAAAAAATAACTAAAAAATGAAAAAGAGCAGGAAAAAAGCGAAAAATTTAGCTTTTAATGATTTAGAGGGTGTTTTGATACCAACAAAAGCGATAAGTTTTAAATTTATCGCTTTTTTTGCGATTTTTTTCGCTTTAATACTTATTCCAACGAGCCAGATTTCAGCTTCTTATAATTTGGAAATACCCACTATTGAGAATTTAGCTACCTCATCAAACTTTACTTTTTCGGCTTCTCTTATTGATAACTGGTGGGAGAGTTACAAGCACGGCAGTTTGCTTGATTTTGATATGAAATTTTATCAAGGGCAATATCCGGCAACAAGCACTAGTTTATGGTCAAGCTACGCGGTCCATTGGACAGAAAGCCATTTCAAAAACGATTTATTCCCCATAGGGTTATCAACAACAACAGACAATAGCGCTTACTGGTGGTATATTCAGTTTTCGCCTACAAATGATTTATTTTACTCCACTTTTTACAAGGGTTCAGAGGGGTGGGTAGTCAGCAATGAAGCCGATAGCGGTGTTATTTTTTATCCTAGCTATCCGATAGATTGTTTTTTTACCATAGTTTCTACCTCTACTTTGGCTTCCTTCAACGCAACAGGAACGCTTGAAATAGCTACCTTAAACCTTTATAACTGGTTTAATTTTTCAGTTATTGCCGACAATATCAACACGCTTGAAAAATTTTATTTTTCAACGACAACGGATTTAGTTTCCGGTGATATTTTTAATTATTCAATCCCTGTGTCTTTACCGGAAGGCGCTTGGAAAATAAGTTATTTGCTACAAGGGGGCTTTTTTGAAACGCCATTTTTCGCAACGCATTGGTGCGAACACACAGGGATTGGCTCGGTTTTTCCTTCGCCCACTTGGAGAGAGATAACAGAGGCGGAATTTTTGGGCATAGAGGATTGTTCAAGCTATCCTCTTTTGGAAAGGCTGGTGTGCGATTTAAAAAACGCAATCAAAAAAATTTTTGTACCTTCGCCCGAAAGTATAACAGGGTTAAAAACTACCATTGAGGCATTAAGGAATAAAGCGCCTATGAATTATAT
>CAYHBF010000114.1:0-2587 GCA_964354835.1 uncultured Candidatus Saccharibacteria bacterium | reverse complement strand
CCGAAAGAGCTGCTTTTATTTTTTTATTTATCATTTCATCACTTTCATTAAAATATCTTCTGCGTTCAGAATGGCCGATAATTACATATTCGCAGCCCAAATCTTTAAGCATAGTGGGTGAAACTTCGCCCGTATACGCGCCCTTTTCTTCCCAAAAACAATCTTGCGAGCCGAGGCGAAGTCCGCCGAAGCCTTGAGCGAAGGCGGAAGTTCCTAAAATCGGCAAATAAACAAAGGGTGGGCAAATTATTGTTTCTACGTTTGTAACTCCACTTATTCCCCTTGCCACTGAATTAAAAAGTTGCTTAGCTTCTTTTAAAGCTGTAGGGTTACACTTCCAATTTGCTACAATTAAAGGCTTCATCTTTATAAAAGCGAGGGAATTAATTTTTAGGGACCATCCGCAGCCCTCTCTGCTATCGGGCTGAGGCACGAGCTTGCGCCGCGCTGGGGCACAGAGCGTGTCCTAAAAATTACGTTCCCGAGCGTTATTGTCTTTTTAGATACTCGGCCGCTTTTTCTGGTTCAATGGTTGAAATTTCCATTCTTGCTCCGAGTTCAAAACCTGCCCAAGTGGCGGTTTTAGGTATTATTGTCCAGTGCCAATGGTAATAAGAGTAATCCTTACCGTCGCAAGGGGCAGTATGCAAATAAAAATTATAAGCCGGATCCGACAGGCCCTTGTAAATTTTGTTCAATGCCACCCTGAAAACCTCGGCCAGTTGCCATTTTTCTTTTTCATTGATTCTCTCAAAATAAGGAAGGTGGTTTTTGGGAGAAATAATAATTTCAAAAGCCGCTTTTGAGGCAAAGGGGCAAATTACCAGAAAATCTTCGTTCTCAAAAACAATCCTCTTTCCGGTTTTTTTCTCCAATTCATTCATTTCGCAATAAATACACTTTTTACTTTTTTCAAAATGTTTTTCCGAATTAAAAAGAGTTCTTTGTAAATCTACGTCAATCAAAGGAGTGGTTATTATTTGAGAGTGAGGATGAGATTGAGAAGCTCCGGCTGCAGCTCCTTCATTGTGAAAAATAGAAATGTAATTAACAAAATTTTCTCTTGCCAAATCTAAATATCTTTCCTGATAACTATCGATAACTTCTTTAATGCGCCCTTTGGATAAAAGCGCCAAAGATTTCTCATGATCTCTTGTTACCACCAGTTCACAAAAACCTACTGCATTTATTGTTTTATACAGCTTTCCTTCAATTCTTTCGTGCAAATTCGGATGAGGCAAAAGGGCGGGGTATTTGTTAGGAACAACAATCGTTGTCCAATCTTCTGATATTTTTTCTCCTTTTTTAAGGGGAATTTTCTTTCCTCGAGAGTAAACTAAAAGGGGTGATTCTTGCGTTTCAATACGACAAAATGGGCAAACTCTTTTTGGAATTTTTTCTTTTTTTCTCGCCTCGCTTTTAAACATCTCCGGTCTTTTTGCCCGACCGGTGGCGATTACCACCCAATCCTTTGAAATCAAATCTAGGCGTAACTCAGAAGGAAATTTTACTTTTGGATTCGCCTTTTTTATTTTTTTATCTTTAATCATACTTCCTGCTAATAAGGTAATATCTTATTTTAAACAAATCTAAAGCCATCTTTAAAATTGATTTAAATTTTACCTTACTTTCAAGGTCATTTTTCCAATAAACCGGGACTTCTTTTATTTTATAGCCAAATCTTTTAGCTAAAATTAGAATTTCCGGGTCAAAGGCAAACCGATCTATTTTACATTTTGGGAAAACATTCTCTACGACTTCTTTTGTAAAACATTTAAAGCCGCACTGAGTATCTTCTATTCTCCAAAGACCTATGACTATTTTTCTGAATAATTTAAAACCTTCCCCCAAAATAATGTTTCTTAGCCACGGCTGGGGAGGATCCAAAACTGCCCCTTTGACATCTCTTGAACCAATAACTATATCGTATCCCCCTTCGACGGGCTCAGGGCAAGCTTTTTTCAAATAAGGCAACATTTTTTCAACCTGGTCAATTGAGGTTGAATTGTCGGCATCGGTAAATAATCTAAAATCTCCCTTTGCCTCCATCAAACCTTGTCTGACAACGAATCCTTTGCCATTATTCTTTTTATTGTCAATAATTTTGAGATTTTGGATTTGAGATTTGAGATTTTCTACAACCTCAGCAGTTTTATCTTTTGAACCATCAGAAACAACAATTATTTCATAATTGTAATCTTGCTTTGATAAATATCTATCAATTTCCCCTAAGGTTTTAGGTAACCTTCGTTCTTCATTATAGGCGGGAATAATAACAGAAAGATACATAGTGGTAATATTTAATCAGTCGCTCGCTTACGCTCGCTCTCCAGAAACCCTCGGTTTCTGGCGCGGGCAAAGCCCGACTGTTGTCCTACACGGGAGAACCGAAAGGTTCTCCCGACCCCATTCCGATGTGGGATGTCTGATATTAATTAACCAAAGATTTATTTGTTAAGTTATTATACCACAGTTAAAATCTTTGCTCCATTTTTTGTTACTGCCACCGTGTGTTCAAAATGGCAGGAAATGGAGTCATCTTTTGTTTTAAAACCAAAACCGTCTCTACTTTTTTTAATATGCCAAT
>CAYHBF010000113.1:0-1597 GCA_964354835.1 uncultured Candidatus Saccharibacteria bacterium | reverse complement strand
CTTGCACAATGAACGCCCCGCTTCTATTCTTCCCATGACGGCGGCCAAGGGGAGGCCGCCCTTCGGCACCTAGATGCGAGACGCAACACAGACCAGGGAGAACAGCATGGGCAACCACAATTGGGAATCGACCGCCTGCATCATGTGCGGGAACAGCTGCGGGATCCAGGTGCAGGTTGAAGACGACCGCATAGTCAGAGTGAGGGGCGACAAGAGTAATCCGATCAGCAGGGGATACGTCCGCAACAAGTCTCTCGCCGTGGGGTCCTATCAGCATCACAATCAACGCGTCCTCTCCCCGCTGAGGAGCCGCCCAGATGGCTCATTTCAGGAAATCGACTGGGATACCGCGACGGGCGAGATTGGGAAGAGGCTCAGGAGGATCATCGACGAGCACGGCAGCAAATCCATCGCCCTCATTGGTGGAGGCGGCCAGGCCAACCACCTCGATTTCCCGTACGCTGTCTCTTTCCTGAGAGCCCTCGGATCAAGATACCACTACAACGCTCTGGGGCAGGAATACACCCAGAAGTACTGGATCAACGGCCACATGTTTGGGAGCCAGGGACTTGATTTCCACGCCGACGAACACCGCTGCGACATGCTCCTGATCATCGGCAGCAATCCCTGGATAAGTCACGGCATGCAGCGCGCGAGAATCGTGATCACCGAGATCTCCAGAGACCCCAAGCGCAAGCTCATCGTCGTTGACCCGCGCCGCCACGAGACGGCTCAGAAGGCAGACCTGTATCTCCAGATCAAGCCGGGCACCGACATCTACTTCTTCCTCGCGCTCATCAACGTCGTCGTCAAAGAAGGCCTGTGTGATGAGGAATACATCGCAAGGCACACGACGGACTGGGATGACGTTAAGTGGGTGGCCAACCTGGTAACTCCCGAGAAGGCGGCGCAGCTATGCGACCTGGAAGCCGAGCAGATCTACGATGTGGCGCGCACCTTCGCCGGGGCAAAGAGGGCGGCGACGCGGATCGACCTCGGCATCTATCACAACATATACATGATGGAGAACGTCTACCTGGAGCGAATTCTTCTCGCCATAACCGGCAACATCGGGGTTCCCGGCGGAGTGGTGTTTCCGGAAGCATTCGTGTCGGCCGGCCTTCTGGAGGGAAGCGGAGAAAGATGGAGGACGCGCGTCGCCGGAATTCCGGAGATCCGAGGACTGTTCCCGCCGAACGCGCTGCCTGAGGAAATACTGACTCCCGGCGAAGGCCGTATTCGCGCCCTCTTTGTGGAAGGGGCCAACCCCCTGCGCTCATATGCGGATACCAAGAAGTTCGAGGAAGCCTTCAAAGCGCTCGATCTGCTGGTAGTGATCGAGCCGGCGATGACCGAGCCCGCCCGCCTTGCACACTACGTGCTGCCAGCACAGTGCGGCTATGAGAAACCCGAGGCATCCCTTTTCCCGAAAGGGTTCCCTGAGATCTACTTCCATCTCCGCCCTCCAGTCTGCAAGGGACCCGAACTGGCCAAGCAGGAATGCGAGATACTCCAGATGATTCTGGAGAAGGCAAGCATAGACCCATCAGGATTCCTTCCGTTCGCATTGCTGAAGCAGGCCCAGGAGGTAGGCGAC
>CAYHBF010000112.1:0-4298 GCA_964354835.1 uncultured Candidatus Saccharibacteria bacterium | reverse complement strand
TGGAGGCAACAGGCGGTGGGGAAATAGCTGCTCCTCCTGAAATTCAGCCGGGAGAACAGGAAGTAACGGTCACAATCTATTTAACCTACAGAGTTCGCTAAATGATAAAATTAAAACCATTTCGGCAAACGCCCGGTTTTTGCGGACCAGCGTCTTTAAAAATGGTATTGGAATACTATGGTATTTCGGTTTCCGAGGCTGAACTTGCCAAACTTAGCGGGACAACGCAAAAAATGGGCACTTCTATTGAAGGATTGATAAAAGCCGCTAAACATTTTAGATTTCAGGCGTTTTTAAAGACTAAGAGTTCCTTGGACGATTTGAGGTATTTTGTAAAGAGAGAAATTCCGGTTATTGTTGATTGGTTTAATGAAGACGACGGCCATTATTCAGTTGTGGCGGATATTGATAAAAATAACATTGTACTTATGGACCCTGCCCTCAGAAAAATTTTAATTTATATCAGGAGAAGAAAATTTTCTACCGAAGATTTTTTCAGAATCTGGTTTGATTTTCCTGGAAATTTTATTAAAGATTCTAAAGATTTAACTTTAAGATTAATGCTGGTCGTTACTCCGTTTAAGGAAAAATTTCCAATTAAGGGCGGAGTGGTCATCTAATGAAAACCGAGATCCCAAATGAATATTTAAAGGGTTTTACTAAATTTTTAAATTGTAAGATTGATTTGCGAAATCGGGTCTTTATCCCGCGAATAGAAACTGAATTTTGGGTGAAAAAAGCCGTAACCGAAATACAAAAAACAGCAAAAAGAAAACAGAAAACAAAAATATTGGACATATTTTCCGGGTCGGGGTGTATTGGAATTGCTATTTTAAGGGCTTGCCCTGAGCTTTGTCGAAGGGTTGATTTCGTTGATACTGATGAAAAAGCAATTGCTCAAATTAAAATAAACTTAAAATTAAACGGAATTTCACCTAAAAAATACCGGGTTGTAAAATCTAATCTCTTTGAAAAAATAAAGGGGGAAAAATATGATTTCATTTTTGCCAACCCTCCCTATGTGGCAAAAGAGAGATTGAATGAAGTTCAGCCGTCAGTTTTAAAATATGAACCAAAAAAAGCAATTTTGGCTGGCAAGAAAGGCCTTATTTATATCAGAAGATTTTTAAAAGAGGCTAAAAAAAATTTGAGGACAGAAGGTATTATTTACCTTGAAATTGATCCTCAACAAAAAGAGGAGATAAACAAAATTTTAAAAAGGGAAGAATACGATAATTCCCGATTTTTCAAAGACCAATTTAAAAAATATCGCTGGCTGAAGATTAAAATATGAAACAGGCAACCCTGTGTTTATTAATTAAACAAAACCAAAATAACAAAGAGCTGCTTTTAGCTATGAAAAAGAGGGGATTTGGAATAGGAAGATGGAATGGAGTAGGCGGGAAATTTGACTCTCGGAAAGATAAAGACATAAATAAGGCGGCCATTCGGGAAGTCAAAGAAGAAATTGGAGTTAAGGTTAAAAAAATGGAAAAAGTAGCCGTTTTAAGTTTTTATTTTTCCCAACACCCGAGTTTTAACCAGGATGTTCATGTTTTTTTGGTAAACGATTGGGAAGGCGAACCAGAAGAATCTGAAGAAGTGGCGCCAAAATGGTTCAAAGAAAATAAAATCCCATTCAGTAAGATGTGGCCGGACGATAAATTCTGGTTACCAAAAGTTCTAAAGGGAAAAAAGGTAAAAGGAATTTTTGTCTTTAATGACGGTGAAGTAATTACCGAACAAAATATCAAAATTGTGAAAGAATTTAGATAATATGTTTTTGAAATTACCAGAAGGGGAAAAAATTCGCTGGACAACTCATTCAAAAATGAAAATACGGCAGTATCGCTTTTCGGAAAAGCGGGTTCTAAGAATTTTAAGAAAACCGGATAGGATAGAGGAGGGAATTGCTCCAGGAACAACCGCTGCTATGCAAATTACCGGCACGAAAAAACACCCGACCGAAGCCTGGACTATGTACGTAATAATGAAGAAGCCCAAGGGAATTAAAATGATTTCTGCCTGGAGATATCCAGGGAGAACGCCAATCGGAAAACCGCCCGAAATCCCCGAAGATACCCTAGAAGAATTAGACAGCATTCTTAAAGAATAATATAATTAAAAATGATGGATAAAATTACAAAAATTTTTGGTTGGATTTTATTGGCTGCCGGGGTGGCAATTATTGGTTGGACTTTGTATTCTTCTTACAACATTTTCACCGGGAAAGCTGCTATGCCTGATATTTTTGAGATAGAAGAGAAAGTAGAAGAAGCATCAAATCAGGCAGGAAAAACGCCTACCAGTCCAACCGAAGTCCAACAAGAAATGGAAAAAATGATAGGTGAGCAGCTAAAAGGACTTCTTCCAACAGATATTTTGCCAAAAATCCTCAATCTGGTTGTCTGGTCAATGCTGGCTTTTATTTTAATTTTTGGCGGCGGCCAGATCTCCGGTCTCGGCATAAAACTAATTAAAAAGTAAATTTATTAAAACAAATGAACCTACTCTGACTAAGCGGGTTTTTATTGACTTTGTGAAGAATTATTAGTAAAATCACAATAGACATTTGTCAAATCTTTATTGGAAGGAGGATTATTGTGACGACTCATAGAAAGGAAACAGTTTATGAAAAGAGAGGAGTCTCACCAACAAAAGAAGAAGTCCATAAAGCGATTGAAAAACTGGATGCCGGTCTTTTCCCTGGAGCTTTCTGCAAACTTATTCCAGACTCCCTTACCAACAACCCGAAGTACTGCTTGCTTATGCATTCTGATGGACCAGGAACAAAACTGGCGCTCGCCTACATGGCTTGGAAAGAGAATTTAATAAGTCTAGAGGAAGCCTGGGAGCAGATTCAATGGGATAGCTTGATTATGAATCTTGATGATGCAGGATGTGTGGGAGCATTAGGACCATTCATCATTAGCAGTACGATTAACCGGAATACATTCTTAATTCCCGGCGAAGCAATTGCTGCCATCATCAACGGCTGTCAGAAAGTTGCGGATTTCTTCACGAACCTGGGAATATCCTGTACGTATGCCGGCGGAGAAACCGCAGACGTTCCGGATTTAACCAGAACAGCTGCCCTGGATAATACTATCTTTTGTCGGATGAGGCGCGACCGCGTGATCGACGCCAGTAGGATTGTTCCTGGCGATGTCATTGTGGGTTTCAGTTCGGTCGGACAGGCCGAATGGGAAACAAAACCAAACTCGGGAATAGGCGCTAATGGTCTTACTAATGCCAGGCATGATACGCTAAATCATGAATACGCTCAAGAGTATCCCGAAACTTTTTCCCCTGAAATAGAAGCTAATCTCGTCTATCGCGGAAAATTCCGCCTAGATGACCGTCTTCCCGGCGACGAACGATTCACTGTTGCATCGGCTCTTCTGTCTCCTACGCGAACGTATCTTCCGTTGGTCAAAAAGCTCGTTAAGCTAATTCCAACTGAAGAGCTTCACGGCTTGATTCATTGTTCTGGCGGTGGGCAGACGAAAATCAAGAAATTCGGCAATCCAGGAAATCTCTATATAAAAAATGATCTTTTTCCTGTGCCTCCGCTCTTTCGGATGCTCAAAAATGCCTTAGGTATAACGTGGTGGGAAATGTACAAAGTCTACAATATGGGGCACAGATTGGAAGTCGTCGTTTCGTCAATATCGTCCGCCCAGACTTGCATTGCCATTGCCGAAGAATGCGGCATTGAGGCAAAAATCATCGGAAAAAGGGTGAGAGCAACGGACGGACCGGTGAGGAAGGTTATAATAGAAAGCGAGTTCGGCGAGCTCGTCTACTAATTCACAAAACTCCACTTCATAGATAAGAGACATCGAATTGTCTTGAAGTCGCATCTTATTGATGGTGCGGCTCTTTTATTTTTGTGGTAATATATAAAAAGAATTATGACTGGGCAAAATATATTTTTTCAATGGCTAATTTGGCAGTTTTTTGATGTGCCAAAGAACATTTTGAGAGCTTGGAAGAATATTCTCCTTTTTAATTTAAATTATTTTTCTATTTTTTTGCTAATAAGAACTCTTTTTTATCCCTGGAGGAGATACAGCTGGTCTCATGGAAAGGGATTTGATATCGGCAGATTCTTTGAGGTTCTTATCTCCAATTTAATCTTACGAATTTTAGGAGCAATAATGAGAGTTATTTTAATAATAATTGGTCTTTTAGCTGAAATTTTTATAATTTTTGGCGGGATTGTCATATTTTTAGGATGGGTAGTCTTACCCCTCATTTTAGTTTTAGGAATTTATCATGGTTTCAGAATTTTATTT
>CAYHBF010000111.1:0-23983 GCA_964354835.1 uncultured Candidatus Saccharibacteria bacterium | reverse complement strand
TGAAGAGTTCTGAAAAATATATTTTTGTCCCGATTTCATCGAGGATCCTCGATTGCTTTGCAATCGGGACCAGAGTTCTTCGGCTAAGTGCGGTGTAAAAGGCGCCAACAAGATTAGTAAAACCTTCAGGTAATTTTCGGTTAATTGTTCATTTTTTAGTGACAACTGGTTAACTAAAATCATCAGAGAGGAAATAGCGGTATTCGGAAATTTTCTATATCTTCTGTAACTTTTTTAATTGTTTTGTGAATCAATTTTTTTAATTTTTCATCTTCTTTCCGAACCCCATCTTTTAATTTATTCGCCGAGGCCGAAGATTCCAGGTCTTCAAAAAGCTTCCAAACTCTCTCCAGAAAACGATAAATTCCAACTATTCCGGTCGGATTCCAGGGCCCGCCCTGTTCATAAGGGCCCATAAAACAAAGATACATTCTGATAGTGTCTGAGCCATATTTTTTCACCTGTTCATCTGGATCAATAACATTACCGCGGGATTTCGACATTTTCTGACCATCGGGTCCTAAAATAATTCCCTGGTGATGAAGACTCAAAAATGGCTCTTTGAAATCCAGATAACCCGAAGCCTTTAAAACTTTAGTGAAAAATCGGGAATATAAAAGGTGCATTACAGCGTGTTCGGCTCCGCCAACATATATATTGACCGGCAGCCAGGCTTTTAATTTGTTTTTTGAGGCAAAAATTTGGGTATTCCCTGGATCGGCATAACGAAGATAATACCAGGAAGAACAGACAAAAGTATCCATAGTATCAGTTTCTCTTCGGGCTCGGCCCTGGCATTTTGGACAGGTTATCTTAACGAATTTTTTTGATTTAGCTAAAGGAGATTCACCTTCCCCGGTAGGTTTAAAATCTATGATTCTCGGCAATAAAACCGGTAAATTCTCTTCTTTTACCGCTATCCAGCCAGCTTGTACTGAGCCGCCAGTCGAAGCACAATTTTTACAATAAATCATTGGAATCGGAGCTCCCCAATATCTCTGACGCGAAATTAACCAATCTCTTAATCTGTAATAAATCTTCTTTTTTGCCTGATTTCTTTTACCTAACCATTCACCGATACTTTCTTGGGCTTCAAGAGAACGCATCCCGGTAAATCGGTCCGAATTAATTAAAAATCCTTCTCCTTCATAAGCTCCTTCGTTTATTTTATCGGAAATTTGTAAGGGAACTCTTTTGTCTAAGAGAGCTTGTTTTTTTTCAGGTTCGATAACTTCGATTATCGACAAATTATATTTTTTTGCAAAATCAAAATCCCTCCGGTCATGAGCAGGAACTGCCATAATGGCACCTGTACCATATTGGATTAAAACATAATCAGCCACGAAAATCGGAATTTCCCGATTATTTACTGGATTTATCGCTTTTACACCTCTTAACTCTACCCCGGTTTTTTCTTTTATTTCACTTATTCTTTCTCTTTCAGTTTTTTTTCTTGATTCTTCAATATATTGTTTTACATATTGATAATTTGTAATTTCATTTTTAAGCTCTTCGATAATTGGATGTTCCGGCGCCAAAACCAAGTAAGTAGCTCCAAATAAGGTATCTGCTCGTGTAGTAAATACTTCAATTTTTTTGATACTTGATGTTGAATTTTTTATTTCAAAGACTATCTCCCGCCCTTCTGATTTTCCTATCCAGTTTTTCTGCATTATTTTTGTCGTCTCTGGCCAGCCCAGATTTTCAAGGTCATTTAAAAGTTCTTCAGCATAAGCCGTAATTTTAAAAAGCCACTGCTCAATTTCTTTTTGAATAACCTGGGAATCACATCTTTCACACTTTCCGTCAACCACTTGCTCATTAGCCAAAACTGTTTTACAGGAAGGACAAAAATTGCAGGGTAATTTTGCCCGGTAGGCTAAACCATCTTTATATAATTGTAAAAACATCCATTGGGTCCACTTATAATAATCTGGTTCTGAAGTAATAATTTCTCTTGACCAATCATAACAGGTTCCAATTGATTTTAGTTGTTTTCTCATCCTTTTTATGTTTTTGTAGGTCCAGGTTTTAGGATGAATTTGCCGTTGAATGGCCGCATTTTCAGCCGGCAGGCCAAAAGCGTCAAAACCAATAGGTGACATAACATTAAATCCCTGGAGACGTTTTAATCTGGCGTAAATATCACCTCCGACAAAATTATACCAATGGCCAATATGAAGGTCTCCCGAAGGATAAGGAAACATCACCAAATGATAAAAATTCTTTTTCCCTTTAGCCTCATCGGAAGCTTTATAAATTTCAGATTCTTCCCAAATTTTCTGCCACTTCCGCTCTACTTGTTGTGGATTATATTTCATACGATTTTTAATTTTAACCCGTTTTTCAAATTTTGTCTATTTTGCTTTTTAAAATAAAACAGGAGAGGGCATCAATGCTCTCTCCTTTAGAGACGAATTAATTTAATCAAGCGGACGACCAGTAAGCCGTTCGTAGACCTCCCTATACCTTTGTGTTGTTGATAGAATTACTTCTTCCGGTAATTCCGGCGCTGGCGGTTCTTTATTCCACCCACTGGCTGCCAACCAATCTCTAACCGGTTGTTTATCAAAGCTTTTCTGGACTCTCCCTGGTTCATAATCTACCGCATCCCAGAAACGACTAGAGTCCGGAGTTAGGAGTTCATCTATTAAGGAAAGTTTATCATTTATCATCCCAAACTCCATTTTAGTATCGGCGATGATAATCCCTCTTTTTATGGCATAGTTTTTGGCGAAACTATAAACCCCTAAGGTTTTAGCAACAATCTCCTCAGCCAATTCCTTTCCAAGCATATCCTCCATCTGTTTAATGGTAATGGGATCATCGTGATCTTTTTCAGCTTTAGTGGTGGGCGTAAAAAGAACTTGAGGAAGCTTATCGCTTTCCTTTAGTCCTTTGGGCATTGATAAACCCGCAACAGTTCCATACTGTTTATACTCAACCCAAGCTGAACCTGATAAATAGCCACGAGCTATACACTCAACATCAATCCTCTCTGCCCTACATACCACCATTGAACGACCATTGAAAACATGGGGGAAATGCCCCGATAAAGTCGTAACATCATCAACCACTCTAACTAGGTGGTTTGGTATAATGTGCTTTGTTAATTCAAACCAAAAGGCAGAAAGATTATTAAGGACAAAACCCTTACTGGGAACACCGTTAGGAATTACTACATCAAAGGCTGATATCCGGTCAGTGGCCACTATTAAAAGCAGGCCATCGCCGAGATCGTAAGTATCTCTTACTTTCCCTCGGTAAGTCCATCCTTTTTCTAGTCCCAGAAAACACAAATTCTTCTTTCTTTGGCTCTTCCTGAATCCTATTTCGGGGTCTTTTCTAGTATTGCTATAGTAAGTGATGAGTTTGTCTTTTATACTCCTACCTATCTCATCATCCCCGTTGGCTAGAATTTGGACAGCATGGAGAGCTGCATTTCTAAAACCAGCTTGACCAACTCCGGTAAATGCTACTGGACAACCTGCTGGCGCTCTTCCTATGGAAAGCAAAGCATCCAAAGCATTTGGAAAATCCTCGGAGGGCAAGGGAACACCAATCACCACTGGGATATATCTAGTGTGAGCAGCAATAGTCCCAGGCAAACGAGCAGCCATGCCGGCACCAGCAATGAAAATTTTCACTCCTTTCTGTCTAGCTTCATCACAGTGGTCAGTCAGTACTCCAGGATTCCGGTCAGCTGAGATAACCGAGGTCTCATAGGACACTCCGCATCGCTCTAAAACCTCAAACATTCCTGAACTTTCCAGCACCGGACGATCAGTCTTGCTTCCTATTACGATATCAACTAAGTGGCTTTCCATTTCTTACTCCTCCTTACTTTGGTATTTTCGAAGAAAAATTTCTGCTCTTGCAACTATCTCTAAAGCTTTTTCTTTCGCCTTGCCAGTGAAAGCTTCCGGTTTACTTAATAAATTAACCAGTTCACTTGGTATTTTTTCGATCGGCAAACCGAGTTCTGGTTTTTCTTCCGCCAGCAAAAGCAGTTCTTCAATTAGATGGCGGCCGGAAGCCTGGGAACGCGGCACCAAGGTATGGTTTACTAAGCTATGAGCATCCCCCTGGTAACCCACCATCACTAAGGCGATATAGACCGCTTCAGATAAAATAAGATGTCTATCAATGGCGAAGTTGCGCTCCAAAGCTTCTTTATTGACTGTAATCCTAGGGATAATTCTATTGGCCGTTTCCAGTTGGTGCTGAGTTAGAACAACTATACCTGGAAATTCTCGCATCACACACATTCCGGTAGCGTCACGCTGATGGTCAGAAATGATTGTGTCTAACACTTTGTGAAACTCATCTTTGACAATAGTGAAGATGCCCTCAATGCCCTCCCAAGTTATGGGGTTGCGTTTATGCGGCATAGCTGAGGAAGCATCCTGAGTTTTTTCAAAGGGTTCTACCACTTCTGCCAACTCGGTTCTCTGAAGGTTTCGGCAGTCTCGGGAAATCTGCCCCAAGGCGCCAGAGAGTAGAGTAAACTCGAGGAGAAAACGAGCGAGGGGTTCGGGTGGTAAAATTTGGGTAGAAATTGGAGCGGGCGAAAGTTTTAGCTCGGCCAAAACTAATTCTTCAAAGGTCTTACCAAACATTTCTTGGGATTTTTTCTCAAATCCCAAGGACGCTTGGCAATTGTAAGCCCCTACCGGACCACTGAATTTACCTATCAGCTCTGATTCTCTAACGGCTAAATGTTCGGCAATATCAATAATTCTTCCCAAGATGGTGGCCAACCAAAAGCCGACTGTAATGGGCTCGGCGTGTTGTCCATGTGTTCGCCCATCCTGGATGGTTTCAGAAAATTCCACTACTTTTACCTTAAGCAAACTGATCAACTTCAAAAGGGTTGGGAAGCTAACTTCCCAAAAAGCTCGTTTGTAAGCCACAATTCTAGCTGTATCAATGGTGTCGTAGCTAGTAGCTGGAATATGAAACCAACGCGCTAGAATCACCATTGACCGCTTTTTGGTAGCTATTAAAAAATAGCGGATAGCCGCAAGCAAGGCCCTAATATCGTGTTTGGTGATAGCTTTTTCAATCGCGTCCTCAAGGGTAGTGGTAATTTTGGAACGGAGAACCTGATGCGCCTCTTCGGTCAAAAGAACAGTTTTTTCTGGAGGCAACATGTTGAGTTTGGCTAAAACTTTAAGTAAGGCCCACTCCACATCAAAATAGAACCTGGCAATGTTGTCGTAGCCGAAATAAGGTTTTAGCGATTCGGGTTGATAACGGTGATTACCTGGCATCTCTAATATTTCTGGTTTTCTTCTTAGTCTCCTGATAATTTCCCTTACATCATCTAACATCTTCTCACTCCTTTATTTTATTTGGAAGGTTCTGGTTTTGTGGAGTTTCTCCACAAAAAAACGAGGTTTCCCTCCTTTTTTGAAACTATCAAATTTGAAAGAATTGTCAAATTGGCTTACACATATTCTATCGTGGCTGGCGGCTTGGGAGTTAAATCATAACAGACCCTGACAACCTCGGGTATTTCAGTTGTTAATCTTTTGGTAATTTTTTCCAGAATTTTCCAAGGAATTTTTGTTGGCGCAGCCACTCTGGCATCTTTACTTTCAACACATCTAATGATAATGATATTACCAAACTCTCTTTTATTATTTCTTAAGCCAGTAGCCTTATCTTCCATTAAAACCGGGAAATACTGGAAAGCGCCAGTGTTTTTTAATTCTTTTTCAACAACCTCAGTGGCTTTTCTAATAATAGCGATTCTCTCTGGTTTAGCTTCACCAATCACCCTGGCAGCTAGGGCAGGGCCGGGAAAGGGCATTCTTTGGTAAGTTGATTTGGGTAATCCTAAAAGTTTAGCCACCTTCCTTACTCCGTCTTTGCGAAGTTCAATCAGAGGCTCAATAATTTGATAACCAAATTCTTTTTGGGGGTCAATGCCAATTTGGGCCAAAACATTATGTTGTCTTTTAATCCCCGCTACCGTTTCTTCAATGTCGGTAAGAATAGTTCCTTGAAATAAAAATTTAATTTTCTTTTTTTTAATAATTTCTTTAAAAACATCTCCATAAAAAGTCTTAGTAATTGCTTCTCTTTTCTTTTCGGGATCGGTTATTCCCTTTAAACTTCTAAAAAATTTATTCTGGGCACCTACTACTTCAACTTTTATTCCAAGTTTTTTAAAGGTTTTAACAACATTCTCTGGTTCTTTATCCCTCATTAAACCATTATTAATAAAAACGGTTTTTAATTGATCGCCTATGGCTCGCCAAGCTAAAACGGTCACCGTTGAGCTGTCTACTCCGCCAGACAAAACACTCAATGCTTTTTCTTTGCCGATAACTTTTTTAATTTCTTTAGTTTTCTCTTTAATAAATTTTTTGTAATTCATAATTTATTCTTTTTTTTAAACTTTAGCATCTTCTAATGATTTTCTACAGGGGCAATTTCTCCCATCTTTAATTTTAGGAATAGCGCCTATTAGAAGTTTTTTAATTTTCTTCAGATTTTCTTTCATTGTTTTGATTACTTCCTTTACGTTTACTGGATGGGGCTGCCAGACATCATAATCAGTAATCATCGCTACAGATAAATAGCAAATTTCAAGTTCTCTGGCTAAGGTTGCTTCTGGAATTAGGGTCATTCCAATGACGTCCGCAAAATTTCTGAAAAACCTTGATTCGGCCCGAGTTGAAAATCTCGGCCCTTCTATGCATAAATAGGTACCTTTTTGATGAATTGGAATTTTTAATTTTTTAGCCTCTTCATAAAATATTTTTCTTAACTCAGGACAAAATGGATCAGCTAAAGAGATATGAACGGTTCTTTTATTATAAAATGTATAATCTCTTTTTTTAGTGAAATCAATAAATTGGTCGCAAACTACAATTTCTCCTGGTTTGAAATTTTTCTTTAATGATCCAACGGTACAAATACCAATTATTCTTTCAACTCCTATCTTCTTTAAAGCCCAAATATTAGCTCTTGAATTAATTCGATGAGGCGGAATGCTGTGTGATTTTCCATGACGAGACAAAAAGGCAACTTTATCACCTAAAAAATCAGTAATATGAATTACAGTTGATGGGTAACCAAATGGAGTTTTTATCTTAACTTCTTTAATTTTTTTGAAAAATTTAGGATCTTCCAGTCCCGTTCCTCCAATAATAGCAATTTTAGATTTAAAATAATTTTTTGGCATTTTCGGTGGTAATTTTGGCTAATTCTTCTAGCTTAATATTTTTAATTTGGCTAATTTTTTCAGCTACATATTTAACATAAAGTGGTTCATTACGACCAGTTTTTTGAGGAGGCGTTAGATAGGGACAGTCAGTTTCAATTAATATTTTCTCTAAAGGAGTATTTTTTATTATCTCGTCTAAATCTAACTTGAATATTATTCCATTAAATCCGAGGTAAAATCCCATCTCCAAATACTTTTTTGCTTCGTTCCAATTTCCACTGAAACAATGAACCACTCCCCTTAATTCATAATTCTTAATTCTTAATTCATTAATTAAATCTTGGTGAGCCATTCGGCAATGAAAAATTACGGGCAGGTTCAGTTCTTTGGCTAATCCTAATTGTTTTAAAAGCAGCTCTTTTTGTTTTTGCTTGAATATTTCTTTCTTTTTAGTAGTTTTTGGCCTCCAGTAATAATCCAAACCAATTTCACCAATTGCCACTACCTTTGAAGACTCAGCAAGCTCTTTGTATTTTTCATAATCGAAATCTTCTTCTTTTGTGTTTACTTCAATCTCTTCTGTGTCATTTTTTATTTTTACCAGGCCTGTCTCTAAATGAATGGGGTGCAAACCCACGGTAGCATAAACTCCTTTTTCATATTTCTGGGCTAACTCTACTGTTTTTTTACTCGTTTCATACTTGGTTCCAACATTTATCATCCAAATATCATTTTCTAAAGACCGACGAATTACTTCGTCGGCATCTTGTTTGTAAATGTTGAAGTTTAAATGTGCATGAGTATCTACAAACATAGATTAAATTCTGGGGAATAATGACTCTTTCTTTTTAATTTTTAGCTGCTTAGATATTTTTTCAGAAGTTGCTGGCAAAAATGGCTGCAATAATTTAGCTATTTCACTAAGAGAAAATAATAAATTACCAATAACTTCTTTTTGATTTTCTTTTTCTTCCCAAGGCCTCTCTCTCTCAATGTATTTGTCGCAGAAACTAATTAAATCCCAGATTGAAATCAAAGCTTCATTAAATTTAAAGTTCTCCACGAATTTTTTATATTTATTTTGAGTTTTCTTTATAAGAGAGATAAAAAGTCTATTTCCTTTAGTCTGTTGATACCTGGCATCAACAGACTTACTTTTTGTTACCATTCTTATTACCCTAGCTACTAAATTGCCAAGTCCAGAAGCTAAGTCCGAATTATATCTCTCTTCAAATTTTTGATAAGTAAAATCACCATCTTCGGTTGACGGAATTTCCCTTAAAAGAAAATAACGAACAGCATCTACTCCATATTTCTTCACTAATTCAAACGGGTCAATCACGTTCCCTAAACTTTTTGACATTTTCTGACCATTTGAGGTTATAAAACCGTGAACAAAAATGTTTTTTGGCAATTCCAACCCCAAAGACAAAATCATCCCGAGCCAAATTGTAGCGTGAAATCTCAAAATATCTTTTCCTAAACAATGAATGTCGGCTGGCCAGTATTTTTTAAAATTTTCCCCGTTAGAATAGTCTAAAGCTGAAAGGTAATTTATAAGAGCATCAGCCCAGACATAGATAGTTTGAGAATTGTCATCCGGCACGGGTATCCCCCATTTCAAATCTTTTCTCGGTCTCGAAAAACTGACGTCTTCCAACCCTTGTCCGATAAAACTTAACATTTCATTTTTTCTTTCCTCAGGGATTATTTTTACATCGTCTTTTTGTATTATTTCTTCTATTTTTTTTGAATATTTAGAAAGTTTGAAAAAATAATTTTCTTCTTCTATCACTTCAGGTTCTTTCTTGTGAATTTTACACTTTCCGTTAATTAAATCTTTTTTAGTGATAAATGCTTCGCAACCAACACAATAAAGTCCTCTGTATTTCTTTGTGTAAATATCACCGTTTTCTTTAAGTTTCAACCAAATCTCTTTTACTTTTGGCCAGTGCCTTTTCTCATCGGTTGTTCTAACAAAGTCAGTATTCGACAGATTCAAAGCTTTTGTTAGTGATTCATATTCAGCCGCAATTTCATCAGTAAATTCTTCTGGTTCTTTTCCAGTTTCCTTAGCCGCTTTCACTACCTTTAGGCCGTGCTCATCAGTTCCGGTTAAAAAGAAAATATCTTCACCTAAAAGCCGGTGGCATCTTGCCAGAACGTCAGCCTGAATCAATTCTAAAGCAAAACCCAAATGTGGCGGCGCATTCGTATAAGCGATGCTTGTGGTTATGTAAAATTTTTTATCTTTAGTCATTTTTTAAGTTTAACCCTGTTCTTCTTTCTTAACTATTACCACAAATTCTCCTTTAATCATATCTTTTTCAATCTCTCCGACCACTTTTTCAATTTTTCCTCGATAAACTGTCTCAAATTTTTTAGTTAACTCTCGACAAACGACAATTCTTAATTCTTTATCCGCTGAGCATAAGCGAAGCGAGAGATGAGACCTCGCCTCAGCGACCACAATTCCTAATTCATTTAAGGTTTTGACTATCCTATAGGGTGATTCATAAAAAATAACTGGGTATTTAGAATTTAATACCTCTTCGAAAAATTTTTTCCTTTTCTTTTTAGCTGGCGGAAATCCCAAAAAAACAAACTTATCCGTCGGAAAACCAGAAATGCTGGCGGCCGTTATTCCTGCGCTTGCTCCAGGAATTGGTATGATTTTAACATTTTCCAAATTTTCCACTATCTGGCTTATTAATTTATTTCCTGGATCCGAAATTCCCGGGGTTCCGGCATCAGAAACCAAAGCTAAATTTTTTCCCCGTTCCAAAAGCTGGACAATGTACTCAATTTTTTGAAGTCTTGAATGCTGATGATAACTTAAAGTTTGGGTTTTTATCCCGTAATGTTCTAATAATTTCTTTGTTGTCCGCGTATCTTCGCATAAAATAAAATCAACCTCCTTTAAAATCCGGAGGGCTCGAAAAGTTAAATCTTCTAAGTTACCAATAGGAGTGGCAACAACATAAAGAGTACTCATGGTGAATTCATCCTTTATATAGCCATTAGTGCTATAAAACTATAGGCCTTTCTGTTTTTCTCTTTTGTAAGAATTCTCTCGAAAATTCGTATAAAATTCCGGCTAATGGAGTAGCTAAAATTGCTCCCAAAAACCCCCAGAGCGTCCCTCCAATTACTAAAGCAATCAAAACTAAGACTGGCGGTAAATCAATAAATTTTTTAGATAAAATTGGAGTTAAGATATTATTCTCAACCTGCTGAATTAAAACAAAAGTAATCAAAACAAAGATGGTTCTAACCATTTGATTAGAGGTTGTAGTAGGATCAAGGGCAACTATTGTAATTATCAAAAGACCGGTAATAATTGGACCAACAATGGGAACGAAATTTAAGATCCCCGCTAATAAAGCAAGAAGAAAAGAATATCTTACTCCAAAAACCAAAAAGGCGATATAACTAACGACTCCGACAAAAACACAGGCAATTATTCTGGTTGAGAACCAACCGGAAACTTTATTTTGACATCTTTCCCAGATAGATAAAACAAAGGCCTCGTATTTTTTGGGAAAAATAATGGATAATGTTTTTTCCGGCCAATTTTCTTCCAAAGAAAGAAAGACGGCAATGGTAATAACAAAAATGGTTGAAAAAATACCGCCGAAAATGGAAAATAAGACACTGAAAATGCTGGCTGCTGCTTCTTTTAAAGAACCTCCTAATGCAGTAATAAAATTTTCAATATTTTCAAAGGCTTGGTTTGCCAATCCTTCAAAAGGTGGAGAAATTTTTTCAAAATATTGAGAAAGATGAGGAATTAATTCTTTCAGCTGAGAAATAAAAATACCGACGGAAAAATAAATCACAATACTTAGAAATCCAAAAAAAACAACGTAAGTAAGAAGAACCGCTAAGGAATGGGGAATTCTTTTTCTTTTTAAAAAGTTAATGGCGGGATTAAATAAAATCGAAATGATTAATGCGAAGATAAATAAAATTAAAATATCTCTTATTAAATAAATAATATAAAAAATGAGAAAGCCAATCCCAATTTTAAAAATCGTACCCCAGGATATGTCTAATATTTTATCACTGTTCATATAAGTTTTTATTTATAAAAAAAGTATGGGTCAAATAACATTCTGTTCTTTTCTACCCTTCGCTACGGCTCGGGTAAAAGAAGGTTTACCTTCTTTGACTATAATTTTAACAATTTCTCAAATATCTCTTTATCTTTAAACGGACCGATTAAGGCTAAATTCAATTTCTGAGGTTGAAAAATGTCTCTTGCTACTTTTAGAATATCACTTGCCGAAATTTTATCAATTTTGGCAAAAATTTCTTCGGGGGTTAAAATTTTCTTCTCCATAAGTTCTTGCCCGGCATAAAAAGAGGCCAAAGCATCTGAGGTTTCTAAAGATAGGGCTAATTTTCCTTTTACGTTATCCTTTGCTTTTTTTAATTCTTTTTCAGAAACCCTTGTTGTAGATATTTTTTTATATTCTCTTAAAATAGTTTCAATTGCTTTTTCCACCCTTTGATTATCAACACCAGCTCGCGTAACCAAAAAACCCGTGTCACTGTCTTCTTCCGCATCGGTACTAATATAGTAGGCCAGGCCTAATTTTTCTCTCACTTCTACAAATAACCTTGAACTCATCATCCCGGATTCACCTAAAATAGTGCTCAATATTTCTTGGGCATACCTTTGCGGATGCAAAAGATTAAACCCTCTTGCTCCTAAAAAAAGATGAGTTTGGTCTATTTTCCTTTCTTCCACAAGACATCGTGGGTTTTTTTGCTTTTCCGTTACTTTTAATTTTCTCTCCGGTACTCCTTTTTTTATTTTTGAAAAATATTTTTTAGCTAAACGTATAGCTTTTTCCTGGTCAATGTTGCCAGATAAACATAAAATTGTGTTTGAAGCTGTGTATTGTTTTTTTCTATAATCTGCTAATTTTGGGCGGGAAAGCGAAAGGACGCTTTTTTTTGTTCCGGCTATATTCCAGCCTGCCGGCTGGTCACCGTATAGCAATTTCGTCCACAAAAACCCGATGTAAGCCATCGGATGGTCGTAAATCATATTAATCTCTTCCACTATAACTTTTTTCTCTTTTTCAATTTCTTTTTCAGGAAGAGTAGAATTTAAAAAAATATCTGAAACCCAATCTAATGCCAATTCAAAATGAGACGCTTCTACCTTTGTGAAGTAGCCAGTGAATTCTTGCGAAGTAAAGGCATTGTAAATTCCGCCTATTTTATCTAAAGGTTCCGCAACGTCTACGGGCTTTGGACGCCTGTTGGTCCCCTTAAAATACATATGCTCTAAAAAATGGGAAATGCCACTGGTTTCTTTTTTTTCATTTTTTGAACCGGTGCTGACTAATACCAAAACCGTCACCGCCTGATAATTTTTCTGCGGAACGGTAATAATTCTTAAACCATTTTTAAGAGTAGTTTTTAAAAACATTTAACCTTCTAATTTTTTGTTTAAAATCTGAATTAAATCATCTATTTTTACCCTTTCTTGCTTCATTGTGTCGCGGTCTCGAATTGTAACATCGTCTTTTTCCAAGGTATCAAAATCAATTGTTATTGCAAAGGGGGTCCCAATTTCATCTTGCCGACGATATCTTCTGCCAATAGAATCCATTTCATCATACTGGCATATAAAATGGGGTTTCAATAATTGACAAACCTCTTTTGCTTTTTTAACTAATTCCGGTTTATTTTTTACTAAAGGCAAAATGGCAACTTTAATCGGGGCTATTTTTTTGTCGAGTTTCAAAATTACCTCAATTTCTTTTGTAGCCTTTGTTGTTTTTGTCCGGCCGCCTTTTACTTCCTGATAACCGTCAATTAACAAAGCCAATAAAAGCCGCTCAATACCTAAAGTTGGTTCAATTACATAAGGAATATAACTTTTACCAGAGTCTTCATCAAAATAACTTAAATCTTTACCGGACAGTTTAGAGTGCTGCGACAAATCAAAATCGGTTCTGTTGGCGATTCCGGCTAATTCTGCAAAACCCCAAGGAAATTTGTATTCAATATCAATTGTTCTTTTTGAATAATGAGCGAGAGATTCTTTTTTGTGCTCATATCTTCTTAAGTTTTCTTTTTTCAGTCCTAAATCTAAAAAGAATTTCTCCCACTCATCCGCCCAGACATCAAACCATTTTTCGTCTTCACCAGGTTTCACAAAATACTCAATTTCGGCAAGATCAAATTCTCGAGTACGAAAAGTAAAATTACCGGTAGTAATTTCATTTCTGAAAGAACGACCGACTTGAGCTATACCAAAAGGAATCTTTAATCTCATTGATTCCTGAACCTGTTTGAAATTAGTAAACATTGACTGAGCTGTTTCTGGTCTTAAATAAGTCAGGCTTGCTTCATCTTCAACTGGCCCCAAATAAGTTTTGAACATCAAATTGAATTGTTTGGAATCAGTAAATTCTTTTTTGCCGCAATTTGGACATTCTTTTTTTTCTAATTGGTCCTCCCGATAACGCAAATGACAATTCTTACACTCAATTAAAGGATCGGTAAAACTTTTCAAATGGCCTGAAGCTTTCCAAACATTGGAATGCATCAAAATCGTTCCATTAATCAAAACTACGTCATCTCTTTTTTGAATAAACCTTTTCAGCCATTCTTCTCTAATATTATTTTTAAAAAGAGCGCCCAGGGGCCCATAATCCCACAAGGCTTCTACCCCACCATAAATCTCCGATGATTGATATATAAAACCCCGGCGCTTGCAAAGTGATACAATTTTTTCTAAAGAATTATTCATATTAGTGGAAATTTTAACTGGATGAATTTTTATTCCACCTGTTCGATTGGGGTACCAGCTAAGAGAGTATTTAGGGCCGGAGCTATTGACTGAACCACACTTTCGGTAAAAACATCTTGCCCCGTTATTTTGGCTTGGCCTATAATTTCCGGAGTTTCGCCCGCACTTAAAGTGTCTGAACGAAACTCAATTTGAAAGTCAACACTTGGGACTGGAGTTGAAACTCCTTTTCCTGCCTCAAGATTTCCCACTTCCCAGACAATTTCTCTCGATTGAGAGTCAAAAGTAAATCTTGAATCTTGAGGAAAAATTTTTCCCGTTAGTCTAACGTCTGCAGGCAATATCGCTTTTACTTTTACATTATTAACATCGTTATAATAGTTTTTAGCTTGCCAGATTATGGTATAGCTTGTGGATTGACCCGTTTGGGGAGGAAAAGGACCCTGGTTTCCAAAAACTTCATCCTCATAGAAGCCCGATTGTTGAATTTCCAACTTTGAATTTATTTTTGTATCAAAATCTTCTGTAACTTGAGAGAGAATAACTTTATTTTTTAAAGTAAAGTTTTTATCCTGAGGACTAGTTTTGTCCCAATCTTTCTTAAGGTTTATCCAAAACTCAACCTTTCCTTCTTCTCCTTGAGCTAAGAATTGAAGCTTGGAAACCCCCTTTCCGTCCCAGATAATAGAATTATCTCCCTGTTGGAATAAACCTGACTCAGTTTTTATTGTATCAAAATCAAAAGCCCGACCTTCAAGTCTTGATATTAAAAAAAGATTAGAGAAAGATTCTTCTCTCACGTTTCGGAAAAAAATTTCATAATGAAGCGAGTCTCCGGGATTTGCAATGTAGTTTGTTTGTCCATTTATCTGTTGAAAAATCGAAAGCCCCGGTTTCAGAATCTCAATCCCTCTCGCTGCTTCTTTAAGCAAGATAAATTCGTTTTCCTGCCAGACGCCGAGCATGGCTCGAAAAATTTTCTGTTCTCTGATTTCCCCCTCTAATTTTCCTTTAATTTCAATTCTTCCGCCTTCGGCCTTATTGAGAAGACCGATTTCCCAGTCGGTTTTTTCCAAAGCCGGGGGATTACTTTCTGAAAATTCAAAACCAGAAGGATACTCAGCAATTATTCTTATATCGGTAAGAGGATAATTCAAGCTGGAAAAATAATTTAAAGAAAATGAAACTTCTCGGCCTGATTCAGTTTTTGATGGAAGGTCCATCTCAAAAGTCAGGGGTATAAATGAAATTTTAGTAGTAAAACTGGTTGGAGATTCGTAAAAAGCTTTTAAATTTTTTGGCCGATAACTTAAAGAGGCTTTGGCTACTTTAGTCTCATTTTCTTTTCCCAAAAGCCTGGCTTTGAATGAAATCGTCCTCTCTTGGCCGGGATAGATATCTTCTATTTTAACTTCCTGTCTCAGGGGCCGGTTGTTTTCAGTTAAAGAATATTTTGGGTATTCAAAAATGATTTTTGCATCTTCTAAGGTAATATCGCCATTGTTTTTATACTTTACCGTATATTCAATTTCATCTAATGCTTGGGCTTCTGTTGGCCCCAAAATTTCTAATTTTAAAATTTCCTTTGAATAAATGTTTTTTTGATAAAACCAAATGCTAACTAAGCCGGCAATTGTAATCAGGACAATAAGGGGAATTATAAATTTTTTTCTGAGACGTCTCATGTTATTAATGATTCAATTTTATTCTAACAATTATTTAATTAATTCCAAAACCGAAGAAAGATATTCTTTGGAAATTAAGGCCAAAGAATTAATATACTGGGGTTCAATTTTTAATTTAGATAAAGTTTGCCAATCTTTCTTAAGAATAACTCTTAATATTTTGACTATTTCTATCTTAATCTCTTTGGTAGGTTTTACGCCCTCAGAACAATTTTGGCAAATTATTCCTTTCTCTTTTTGACTAAAATAAATTTTTTCGGGTTTTAATTTCTTTTGGCAAATGGCACACTGATAGATTTCCGGCTGATAGCCCAAAATAGAAAGGAAGTTCCAGAGAAAATAGTAATAACTTAACGATAAGCGATCTCCGACAAGCGACAGGGTATCTAATCTTCGGAAGGTTTCATTTAATAATTGCCAAATTTTTTCATCGGATTCCTGGCCCCTAATTAAGTTGTCTAAAATTTCAGAAATTTTGTAAGCAATTCTTAATCTTAATGGATTTTTTCTTAAATTTTCAAATTTACTGATTAAAATAGCGTCGGTTAAAGTCTTGTAGGCCTTTCCCTGAATAAACTCAATTTCGCTTAAGTAAAAAATATCAGCCCCTGATCTTAATTTCGAGGAGACCTTTCTTATTGCCTTACCCAAAATCTCCAATTTCCCAAGGTCTCTGGTATAAATTGTAAACAATTGATTAGTTTCTCCCCTATCTTCTTTCCTTAAAATTAATCCAAAGGTTCGGTAATGGGTAAACATCTTGCCGTTTTATTTTTTTCCCCAGCCCCACATCTTCTTTGCTATCTCCATATCTTCTTTTTTATCAATTCTTGCCGCGTCAGGCTGGGGCTTGCCTATTCCTTTCTTCATCGCCGTTTGCATTCGTTCTGGCTCTCTTGCGGATTTTTCGATAGAAGTGCCCCATTTAGCGGGATTAGACAATATCTTTTCGTATTCTGATATCTCTTTCTCCGACCCTCCTACACGTCTACGGGTTATCTCATAAACCAAATTTTTATGGTCTCTTAACCATTTCCTGTTTTCTTCATGAGTGGCCCTATTGTCTCCGTAATAAGCAGTAGTGTCTTTTTCTTTTTTGGGAGGGGGCAATTTTGAAGAACTGCCCAAAGGTTTTCCTTGGCTAAGCGCTTGTTTTTTATCAACAATAGACATAGTTAATTTTTTTAATTGCTAACCATAAACTTTATTGGTCGACCTTTACCGAAGCACATAAATTTTGTTATGTGTTCGGTTAAATTTTATTCAATCCCAACCAAAGTTTTTGCTGGCTAATTTCAAATTCTTTTTCAATATTAAACACCTTTTTTTCTTTTTCTTTCAATTGAAAATCTTTAATTTTTCCCTCTTCCAGAATAATCTTTTTATTCTTCTTTAATAACTCTTCCAACGAATGGTCGCCAGAATATCTCACTAAAATCCTTTCTTCCGGTTTTAATCTTGCTGCTTTTCGCATCTCCTGAATATGGCGGATAACTTCTCTGATTACTCCTTCTTCTTTGAGTTCCGGAGTAATTTTTGTATCCAATTTTAGATTTTTGCCAAAAGTAATCTTCTTTACATTAACCTCTTCTTTAATAAGCTCCAATAGTTCTTTTTCTTTTTTTAATTCGTAGTTTGTAATTTGTAATTCATTTAACGGCTGGCGTACTTTTATTCCCGATTTCGCTCTTTCTGCCAAAACAAGGGTTACTATTTCTCTGACTTTCTCCATTTTCTTTTCAAGTTTTTCATCAATCAATTTTTTACTAATTTTTGGCCAATCGGCCAAGTGCACCGAATCAGCTTTATTTTGGAGATTTTTATAAATTTCTTCCGAAAAAAAAGGAATAAAGGGAGCGCAAAGTATTGACAGCTCAAAAAGGACATATCCTAAGGTTTTTGAGGCATTTTCAAATTCTTTTTTACTTTCTGGCTTTTGAAATCTTCGGCGAGACCGACGGATATACCACTGTGAAAAATCATTAATGACAAAGTTTTCTATTGAACGAGCGGAAGAAACCACATCATAATTATCTAAATTGTCACTTACCTCGGAAATTAAATTATGCAATCTGGAAATAATCCAGTTATCAAGAACATTTAACTTTTTAATAGCGAGTTCTCTAGAAGTTTTATAATAAGATTCTGTTTTTTTCTCTTTTCTATAAGTGTCGTAAAATACAAAACAATTCCATAAAATTATAATAAACCGCTTTAAGGTTCCGTCAACATCTTTTTCCGAAAATAACTTCGGCTCACCCGGTTGATTAATAGTATAAAAATACCATCGAGTGGCATCTGTTCCATATTTTTCGACAATGTACCAAGGGTCAACAATATTTCCTTTGGATTTAGACATTTTTTCCCCTTTTTCATCTAAAACATGACCTGAAGAAATAACGTTTTTGTAAGGCGTTCCAAAGCCCAACAAAGTTGAAATTGCTAAAAGCGTGTAAAACCAGCCTCTGGTTTGATCAATGGCTTCGGAAATAAATTCGGCAGGGAATTGAATTTTCTGGTCTATCAGATTTCTATTTTCAAAAGGATAATGATGTTGAGCAAAAGGCATGCTCCCCGAGTCAAACCAGCAATCAATTACTTCCGGCACTCTTTCCATTAAATTTTCGCACTTTTTACAATAAAATTTTATTTCATCAACAAATGGCCTATGAAAATCCAATTCCATATTTTCATTATGGGGGAGATTTTTAAATTCTAATTTTCTCAGTTCTCCTGTTTTTATTTCTTTTTTCCTAAGAATAATTTCGGCGAATTCATTGAAGTTATAACCATAAATTGTTTTTTCTAGCAAGGTTATTGGTCGTTGATGACTGATAATTAAAATATTTTTCCCTTGGTATTTTCTTTCAAGTTCCTTTAAAAAACCGTGCATTCTCTTTTCTATATCTATATAATCTTCTCCTTTTTGAGGAGCTGTCTGAAATCTCTTTTTGTAATATTCCAAAGGAGAAAGCTTTCTTTCTCTATCCCAAAACTTACCCACTTCTTTTATTGGTTTTCCGTTAAAAATTCCCACATTGACCTCTCTTAGTCTTTTATCAAACTTTGACGCTATCCCTAATTCCTTTTCGATAATCTCGGCTGTTTGTCGAATTCTTACAAGGTCAGAAGAAAAAATTAAATCAACTCCCTTTCCTTTTAATTTTTCAGCCACTTCTTTGATTTGTTCCTTACCTTTTTTAGTCAGAGGGTCATAAATTTTCTCCGGCCAACAATTAACCAGGCCTTTTTTAACAGAAGAACATTCTCCATGTCTTAAAATAGAATATTTGTTATTAGAAAATTTCTGCGATATTAAATCTTTTTTACTCCCAATGATTTCCAAACTCTTGCATTTTTTACATTGCCAAATTGGAATAGGCGTTCCCCAATATCTTTCTCTGGAAAAGGCCCAATCTTTAATTTCTCTCAGCCATTCCCCAAACCTACCCTCTTTTAAGTGCGAAGGTGCCCAATTAATTTTTTGGTTGTTATTAATTAAACTTTTCTTTACTTTTTGCATATCAATAAACCAGCTTTCTTTAGCATAATAGAGGAGGGGTGAATGACATCGCCAACAAAATGGATAATCATGTTCATAAAGCTCTTCGGTAAAAAGAAGGTTATTTTTCTTCAGGTGGATAATAATTAGATTCTCTGTTTCTTTATCTTTAACATATAAGCCGGCCAATCCTTCCCCTGATCCCTCAATAAATCTCCCTTCTTCGGTAACGGTATGAAAAGTCGGCAACCCGAATTTTTTTCCCAGATTATAATCGTCTTCTCCGTACATCGGAGCTATGTGCACCATTCCTGTTCCTTCTTGGATGGTAACAAAATCAGCAGGATAAACTTTATAAGAATTTTCCGATTTTAATTGAGGAATCTCAAATAAAGGTTTGTATTCTAAGCCCAGAATTTCCTGACCACTCAGTTCTTTTATTATTTCATAATTTGCGCCCAAAATACCTGCTCTTTCTTTCGCCAAAATTATTTTTTCATTATTAATTCTGGCCAGAATATAATTAATTTCGGGATTTACCGCTATGGCCACATTTCCTGGCAGAGTCCAAGGAGTTGTCGTCCATACCAAAAGAAATGTGTTTTCAAACTCCTGGTTTATAACTTTAAATTTTACATATATTGCTGGCTCTTTGATTTTTTCATAACCCTGGGCTACTTCGTGGCTTGAAAGACTTGTACCGCATCTTGGGCAATAAGGAACAACTTTGTGGCCTTTATAAATAAGCCCCGAACTCCAAACTTCTTTTATTATCCACCAAACCGTTTCAATATAATCATTCTCGTAAGTAATATAAGGATTTTTGAGGTCTAACCAAAAACCAATTCTTTCTGTCAAATTTTCCCAGTCTTTTTTGTAATTCCAGACTGATTCCTTGCACAGTTTGTTAAATTTGGCAATCCCAAAGTTTTCGATGTCTTTTTTATTTTTAAATCCCATTTTTTTCTCAACTTCCAGCTCTACCGGCAGGCCATGGGTATCCCAGCCGGCTTTTCGTAAAACCTTAAAGCCTCTCATTGTTTTATAGCGGCATATAATGTCCTTAAAAACACGGCTCAAAACGTGATGAATTCCGGGCTTACCGTTAGCCGTAGGAGGACCTTCGTAAAATACAAAATTTGGCGCCTTTTTGCGTCTTATTATTGATTTCTCAAAAATTCGATTTTGCTGCCAGAATTTTAGTATTCTTTTTTCTAATTTAGGAAAATTTATTTCCATTTTACATTTTCTCGGGTGCAGAAATACCCATTAAATTCAAGGTGTTTTTTAAAACTATTTTTGTTGCTGAAATTAAAGCTAAACGGGCTTGAGCTAATTTTTTATCATCCGATAACACTTGGCAGTCCCCGTAGAATTGGTGGAAAATAGTTGCTAATTCTATTGTATGCTGAGGAATTCTCTGTATTTGATAGTCTCTGGCAGTATCTTCAATAATTTCCGGCAATCTGATTAGTTGTTTAATTAAGTTAAGCTCTGAAGGATGAACTAATAATTTTAAGTTTGAATTTTGAAATTTGGAACTTGGAATCTTTCGCAAGATACTGCAAATCCTCGCATTGGCATATTGAATATAATAGACCGGGTTTTTTTCTGATTGCTGTTTAGCTAAATCTAAATCGAAATCCAAATGAGTATCGGCGGCCTTTGTTAAAAAGAAAAATCTTGCCACGTCCAAACCTACTTCATCTATAAGCTCATCTATTGTTACATAAATTCCCGTTCTCTTGGACATCCTGACCTCCTTGCCTTTTTCAACAATCCTCACAAATTGCTGGATCAAAATATCAAATTTATCCTCATAACCAAGGGCCTTAACAAATCCTTTCAATCTGGCTATATCGCCGTGATGATCGGCGCCCCAAATATCAATTACTTTATCAAATTTCCTTTCAACGAATTTATTTTTATGATAAGCACAATCCAAAGCAAAATAAGTTGGTTCCTTGTTAGTTCTTAAAAGAACCCTGTCTTTATCATCGCCAAACTGCGTTGATTTAAACCATAAAGCCCCTTCTTTTTCATAGGCCAGATTATTTTTTTTAAGCCAAGCTATAATTTTTTCTACCTTTCCCTTGTCTCTAAGATCGCGGCCTTCAGCAGTCCAAATATCAAACTTAATTCCCATTTTCTTGGTAGTTTTTTTAATTTCCTCAATAATAATCTTGGCCGCTTTCTTTCCTATTTCTCTAGGATCGCCTCCGTCAAGTTTTTTGGCCAACTTTTCGATATATTCACCCTTATATTCCGCCAAATCATCTTTTAATACAGAATGGCCCAAAACATCAATCTGTCCTCCGGTATCGTTAAAATAGTATTCTCTCGTTACTTTCCAACCAGCCTTCGCCAACACATTAGATAAAACATCTCCGATAACTCCGCCGCGAGAATTACCGACAGTCAAAGGTCCTGTAGGATTGGCAGATATAAACTCTACATTTACTTTTTTACCTCTTCCGATTTTCAAATTGCCGAATTTGTCTTTTTCTTTTAAAATATCTTCAACCTGCTTTTGTAAATATTCTTTTGAAATAAAAAAATTAATAAAACCGTTTTTTACCTCAACCTTGCCCAAGATGGGCGAAGAGAATCTTGTTATAGCATTGGCGATTTCCTGGGGGTTCTTTTTAAAAATCATCGCTATATTAGTGGCATAGTCGCCGAAAGCTGGTTCTGCCGGATGTTCTATTTTAACCTCAGCCTCTTTGCCGTAAAGGTCTTTTATCGCCCTTTCTGTCAATTTTTCAATTTCTTTTCGTATCATTGGCTTCATTTTATCTTAATTTTTGCTAAAATGGAAGGGATGAAGGTGTTAGCCGAGAATAAAAAGGCTTACTACAATTATGAAATCCTGGAAAAATTTGAGGCGGGGATTTCTTTGATTGGTCAGGAAGTAAAATCAATAAAGACAAGGGGATTAAACCTGGCTGGTTCTTATGTGGTTTTAAAGGGACTGACAAAGAGCGGACGCCTCGAGGCATTTTGGATTGGCGCAAAAATCTCTCCTTATCAGCCGAAAAATACACCATCAAGTTACAATCAAGAAAGGACTCGAAAGCTTCTTTTAAAAAGAACAGAAATTAATTATTTAATCGGGAAAACCAAACAAAAAGGCTTGACTTTAATACCACTTCAGATATATACTAAAAATGGAAAAATCAAATTAGAATTTGGAGTAGTTCAGGGAAAGAAAAAATTTGATAAAAGAGAATTAATCAAAAAACGGGAGGTAAAAAAAGAAATCCAAAGAGTTTTGAAAGGGGGCGAGAAGTTTTGACGGAAAATTAACCAGGATAAGCAAGTTGAGTATTCTCAAATCTCATAAACCCCGCACCTTTATAGGGTGCTAAGGGTTTACCCTGTATCTTTTAAAAAGGTGCGGGGTAAAACTTTGAGAAACTGAAATAAGTGCCAACTTATTCCAAAAACCTGCTCTAGCGTATGCGTAAGCGTCGCTAAGGACAGCATCCTATCCATTGATTCTCGATAGGTGGAATCAGGGTGTCATAATATCGAGATAGATAGCTCCTTTTTGTCTAGAAATGCTATCAAAGCAAAATAGACTAAAGTAGAAAGATTTTGCCCAATTTATTACTTTCTACCGCTTTACTAAACTGGGACATGCTTGTAGATTCATCTCTGGAAAAATTTCCGGATGAGGGTCCAATACCCTCCGCCTCCACTAAAAAACAAAAAACCATTCCTAAACGACCACAAGTCAACAATCAAATAAGGGCTGCTCGGGTTAGATTAATTGATGAAGCTGAAAAACAGTTAGGGATTGTCAATTTAAAAGAGGCGCTCCAAATGGCTCAGGAGCGCAATTTAGATTTAATCCAGGTTACTGAAAAGGTAGAGCCGCCTGTTTGCAAGATAATGGACTATGGAAAATATCTTTACCGGCTCCAGAAAAAAGAAAAAGGCGCCAAAGCCAAGAGTGGTGGCGACTTGAAAGGAATAAGATTAGGTTTTAATATCTCCTTGCACGATTTAGAGACTAGAGTTCACCAAGCCGAGAAATTTTTAAACAAGGGGGATAGAGTAAGGGTAGAAATGATATTAAGAGGAAGAGAGAAAGGACTGCCGGAAGTTGCCAAAAATAAAATTAATCAATTTATCGAAATTTTAGAAAAATTAATTCCCATAAAAATTGAAAGGGAATTAAAAAGAGAAACAAGAGGATTTATAATGATTATCACAAAAAGTCGCTGAGAGTTTTACTCTCATCTTCCACTTCGCCCTGCTTAACAGGGCTCAGCAAATGAAAACTCGAAAATCAATATCAAAACGTTTTAAAATTACAAAAACCGGTAAGGTCTTCAGAAGATTAACCGGTCTTGACCATTATCGGGCGAAAAAACCAGGAAAACGAATCAGAAGGGGTCGAAAATGGATTCCAGTTTCCAAACCCGAAGCCAAAAAAATTAAGAAATTAATTAATATTTAACTATGGTACGTGTGAAAGGTGGAAAATTTTCTCAAAAAAGAAGGAGGCACTTATTAGAATATGCCAAAGGTTTTCGTTGGGGAAGAAAATCAAAATATAGGGCGGCAAAAGTAGCTTTAATGCATGCCTGGGAATATGCCTATCGGGACAGAAAAACTAAAAAGAGAGAATTTCGACAACTTTGGCAAATTCAGATTAATGCTGCCTGTAGACAACAGGATCTTTCTTACAGTAAATTTATTCATGGCTTAAAGAAAAACAAAATTGAACTTGACCGAAAAATCCTATCCAAAATCGCCCAAAACCATCCCCAAATTTTTGAAAAAATCGTAGAAAAAGTAAAAGGTTAATTATTTGTCTAAATAAAAAATCTCCGTCTCTC
>CAYHBF010000110.1:0-4240 GCA_964354835.1 uncultured Candidatus Saccharibacteria bacterium | reverse complement strand
TAATCTCCAAGTGGAAATAAAATCCTTTTTAATTGTCTCTGGCTTAACATCCATAAAAAATATGACTGGTCTTTATTTTTATCCTTTCCCTTTAACAACTTGTATTCTATTTTCTGTTTTCTGTTTTCTGCTTTCTGTTTCTTTGCATAATGACCAGTAGCCACAAAGTCAGCACCTAAACTTAAAGCTTTTTCCAACAAAAGTCCGAATTTAATTTCTTTATTGCAGACTACACAGAGATTCGGGGTTATTCCTTTTTTATATCCGTCTAAAAAATAATCAACAATTCTTTTTTTGAATTCTTTTCTTAAATCTAAAACCAAGAACGGGATCTTTAAGATTTTAGCAACTTTTTTAGCTCTTTTTTCTGCCTCTGACAAAAAATTATTAAGTTTTATAAAAACTCCAATTACACTAAAACCAGCCCTCTCCAAGAGGACTGCCGCCACCGAACTATCTACCCCTCCAGACATGGCTATAACTACTTTCTTATTTTTTCTTTCTTTTCTCATAATTCTCGACTGCCGCCTTCAAACCTTCTCTGGCTAAAATCGAACAATGGATTTTAATCGGCGGCAAATCTCCCAACGCCTTAACTATTTTCTCATAATCAAGTTTCAAGGCCTCTTTAACGCTTTTACCCTTAACCAAATCGCAAGCCATATCAGAAGTGGCGATAGCCGCAGCACATCCTAAAGTATGGAATTTTATGTCTTTTATAATCCCCTTTTTGCCAACTTTAATATAAAGCTTCATAATATCTCCGCACCTGGGATTACCAACGCGTCCTACACCATCGGCATTTTTAATTTCCCCAAAATTCTTGGGATTGGTAAATCTCTTGATTACTTCTTTTGAATAATATGGTTTCATTGGTTTATAGTTTTCCGGATATTTCTCTTAATCTTTGAATAATTCCGGGTAAAACTTTTAATAAATAATCGACATCTGAATCTTTTGTCCATCTGCCCAAACTTAGCCGCAGAGAGCCATGTGCCTGTTCATGCTTTAAACCTATCGCCAATAAAACATGGCTTGGTTCCAATTTTGTCGAAGAACAGGCCGAGCCCGTGGAAGCGGCAATCCCCATTAAATCCAACTGAACGACAATTGATTCGCCCTCAACCCCTTTAAACCAAAAATTAGCATTATTGAACAGTCGTTTTTTTGGATGACCATTTAAATAAAAACCTGGAATTTTTTTAAAAACTCCTTTTATCAATTTATCTCTCAGTTTTTTCAATCTCTGGCTTTCTTTTTCCATTTCTCCCTGACAAATTTTACAAGCTTGGGCAAAACCGACAATTGCCGGAATATTAATAGTCGAAGACCTCAATCCTTTTTCGTGACCGCCCCCATGGATAATAGGCTCAATTTGTATTCCTTCTCTGACAAAAAGTAGAGCCGCTCCTTTTGGCCCATACATCTTATGAGAAGAAGCCGTCAGTAAATCCACGTTCATTTTATTTACATCAATGGGAATTTTTCCGAAACTCTGGACAGCATCGGTATGAAAGTATACTCCCCTTTTTCCACAAATTCTTCCAATTTCTTCAATCGGCTCAATTGTTCCTATTTCATTTGAGGCATGGATTATAGAAACCAGAGTTGTTTTTTTAGTAATAGCTTTTTTAACATCATTGGAATTGATTAACCCGCATTTATCAACCGGCAATCTGGTTATTTCAAATCCTTGAGTTTTTAACCATTTCGCACTTTCCATAATACAGGGATGTTCAATTTGAGAAATGATAATGTGTTTTCCTTTTTTGCTATTGGCAAGAGCAATCCCCTTTAAGGCTAAATTATTGCTTTCAGTCGCCGAACTGGTAAAAATTATCTCACTCGGTTTTGCGCCAATAAGGCTTGCCAACAATTCTCGGCTCTCTTCCAGGGCCTGTTTTGCCTCCTGCCCAAAAGAGTGTAGGGACATTGTATTCCCGAATTTTTCCGAAAGGTAAGGAAGCATTGCCCTTAAAACTCGAGGGTCAACGGGAGTAGTGGCGGCATAGTCCAAATATATTTTTCTTTTATTTTTTTTCATGTATCAAGCTTTCGTATAGCGAAAGCGCAGATGATGATGAAGGTAAACCCTAAAGGGAACAAACTTCATCAGACTTTAAAGGGTATTTTAAAAAGAAGGCACCTTTTACAAGGGTATTTTTTATTCAGGAAATAATAAATCTCTCGACCTTTTTTCTTACTAAAGACCATCCCAATCTTTTCCAAAACCCTTAAGTGATAGGAAATGGTTGGTTGAGTTAAAGAAAAATTAGTCTCAATTTTTGAAACATTATGAGGTTTTTTTCTTAATTGTTGAATTATCTTAACCCTGGTGCCATCTCCGATTAAACGGAGACACTCAGGGCAAATTTTTTTATTAAGCATAAAAAAAATATATAGATATCTATCTATATATTTTATGAAATTAAGAAACTCTGTCAAGTGGCTATTTCACAAACAGTCCGCAGTGGCAACGGCCATCTTTTTCAATTTCCTCTTTATGGTAAATACAGGGGCAAATGATTTTTTTATCTTCTTCCTTGTTCCCCGTTACCCGGCGGCAGGGACAATACCTGACACCCAAATTCTTTTCTCTTTCCAGTAAAATTTTAACTATCCTTTCCACTACTTTTATGTTCGGATTTAAGATAAAACCATTCTCTTTGGCATATTCTCTGTATTCTTGAATTAATTTTTCCATTTTTGAGTTATTATCGTTGTCCATTTTCTTTTTTTAATAAATTCTCAAGCCATTCTTTTATAACCGGTTCGGGCCTTAACCCGATAAATTCACCAGCCGGTTTTCCTGCTTTAAATAAAATTACGGTTGGAATAGGGTTAACCCCAAATCTCTGGCTAGTAATCGGAGAATTATCAACGTTAACCTTCCTAAAAATAACCTTCCCCTCATACTCTGTTTCTAATTTTTCCAGAATTGGAGTAAGAACAGAGCAGGGAGGACACCAGGCAGCATAAAAATCAACCAGAATCGGTTTCGGGCTATTGAAAACTTCTTTTTCAAAATTTTCATCAGTTAGGATAATCATTTTTCATCCATAAAATTTTAATAAAAACATGAGAAATATTCCGGCTAAAAATACTAAAAAACGGGCTGCTGATTTTAGAAAATCCTTTTCATCTTTAATCTGAGGAATGAGGTCCGAGGCGGCAATATAAATAAAATTCCCCGCAATGAATGGCAAGAGAAACAAAACTTCTTCTCCCATTTTCCTGAACAGAAAAAAACCAATCACTCCTCCTAAAATGGCGATGGCTGCCGAAATAAAGTTCAAAAGTAAAGCTCTGAATTTTTTTATTCCGCCATAAATCAATACTGCGAAGTCTCCGATTTCCTGAGGAATTTCGTGCAAAGCCACCGCGAAACTGGTGACCAGACCCATTGGAAAACTGATGATAAAAGAACCGGCTATGACTAAACCGTCAATAAAATTATGAAGGCCGTCAGAAATTAAAATCAGATATGAGAATGGTTTGATTTCAGGATGTTGAATGGCATGGTGATGATGCCACATTATAAATTGCTCAAGAATAAAAAAGATACAAAAACCGAATATTAGATATAAAAAAATTTCTAAAAGAGAATTCCCCTCAATTCCGATTTTGCTTATTGCCTCGGGAATCAAATCTAAAAATGCCGCGCCAATTAAAGCTCCGGCTGAAAAAGCAACTAAAAATAAAAGAATTCTGTTTAAGACATTTTCTTTCAAAAATAAAGTCAGCGCTCCCACAAAAGAGATTAAACTTATCAAAAACGTTGAGACAAGTATCCAAATAAGAACACTCATATTAAAAATTAAAAAGGCCAAGGGCCTGTTTTTCCAGTCTGATTATTGGGTTATCTTTAAATTAAAAGTTAAAATTCAAAATCTCCTCGTAGCATTTACCTATCAAATCTTTTAATTTCGCTTCAATTTGATCTAATTCTGCTCCCCCTTTTTGATTTATTGCTCCAAGAAAAGCAATTGTTCCATTTTTAAAATGGAGTTCTATATGTTCATTTAAATCATGAAAACTGTCAAGAATGCATTTTTTCGGTTCAACTTTTTCAATCTCTTCAAAGTTATAAAAGGGACTTTTAGTGTATTTCAAATTTTTGCTTTCCTTAATTTTCATGATTCGAGCTTTTGCGATTAATGTATCGGGTAAAGCTTCTTATGGCTTATTTTAGTACAAAAAATTATATTTGCAACCCTAATTTTAAGCCTTAATTTTCCAG
>CAYHBF010000109.1:0-4737 GCA_964354835.1 uncultured Candidatus Saccharibacteria bacterium | reverse complement strand
TTCATACTTTTACTCAGAGTTATTATCTTGAACAAAACAACCCTAATCCTTTTTCGGACAATACAATTATAAGGTACAAAACACCCGATAATTCTATCAAATCCTTCCGGCAAAGAATTTGCCGAATGGTTTAAAATAATTTTTGCCCCCGCCTTTTCAGCCAAATCAGCTACCAGATTATCTAATTCAGAATGACTCATTACAAAAAATGGTTTAGAAAATTGAATTTTTAACGTTCCCTTTGGAAAATGTATTAAACAATATTCTATTTTATTCTGAATTAATTTTTGGCTTTCGGGAATAAGATCTAAAATTCTTTCCGAAAAAAGCCCTGAACAGGCTTCTTTTCCAATTTTTTCTTTTTTTTCAAAAACAATTACCTTCTCTCCCTTTTCAGCTAATTTCCAAGCCAGATAAAGACCAGTTATTCCCGCTCCTACGATAGCTACTCTCATATAATTCTAGATTCTAAATTCTGTATTTTATATTCTATCTTAATTGGCTCTTTCTCCAGTTGCTTAGCTGTAATGAAGCCGGCAGCAAAAGAAAGCAAAGAAATTAAAATGACGCCAATTAACAAAATTATATCATCCAAATGCTGGTCGATGAAAGCCCTTGCTTTCATCCTTACCTTCGTCCAGCCTTGCTGGACTCGGTCTTTGACGAATTCTTTAATTTTTGTTATCATGGTATTACCATTATGGCAAAAACTAAGGCTACTGGGGCAGGAAAATTAGGAAGGGACTCCCTGCCAAAATATTTAGGAATTAAGCTCACTGAAGGCGAACGGGCAAAACCCGGCCAGGTTTTGGTTCGTCAGCGAGGGGCAAAATTTATTGCCGGAAAGAACGTCAAACGGGGAGGCGACGATACTTTATATGCTTTAAAAGAAGGAGTTGTCCGTTTTGTCAAAAAAAGGAAAAGAACTTTTAATAACTCTCAAAGGGTTGCAAAAATAGTTAACGTCGAGCCTTAATAGAAGCTCTGACAAATTCTCTGAATAAAGGATGAGGCCTTAAAGGCCTCGATTTAAATTCGGGGTGAAACTGAGTGGCGATAAAAAATGGGTGGCGAGAAATTTCAACTATTTCCACGAGGTCTCTTTCGGGATTAATGCCAGACATAACCAGTCCTTTTTGCTCTAAATTTTTTCGAAACTCATTGTTAAGTTCGTATCTGTGGCGATGTCTTTCCTGAATTAAGATATCGCCTTTTTTATTCTGCCTGCCCCAACGAGATTTCAAATAAGCAGAATGTGAAATTGTTCCCTTTTTAACCAAGCAGGGATAAACACCCAATCTCATTGTCCCGCCATATTTTTTCTCTTTCAAAAGGAATTTTTGTTCTGACATTACGTCAATAACCGGGTATTTACAGTGTTTAACGATTTCGGCGGTATTGGCATCTTTCATTTTGCAAACATTTCTGGCAAATTCAACTACGGCTAACTGCATTCCGAAACAAAGCCCCAGATAGGGAATTTTTTTCTGACGGCAGAACTCAATTGCTTTTATTTTTCCCTCCACTCCCCGGGAACCAAATCCGCCAGGTACAATTATACCATCATAATTTCTTAGTTCTTTTAACAGACGGGGAGATTTTTCGTATTTTTCAGCCGACAACCAGTAAATTTCGGGTTTCCTTTTAAAAAACCAAGAGGCATGTTTTATTGCCTCAATGATTGAAATGTAGGAATCCATTAAAGTAAAATCACCGGTCTCGAAGTATTTTCCAACCATCCCAATTTTAACCTTCTTTTTAGCTGTTTTTATTGTCTTTACTAAATTTTTCCAATCTCTTAAATTTTGTTTTTTGGTTCTTTGTCCGAATTTTTTTAAAATCCGATTCCCCAGATTTTCTTTTTCAAAATTAATTGGAACTTCGTAAATCGATTCTATGTCAGGAGCAGAAATAACGTCTTCTTTCTGGACATTACAGAATATTGAAATCTTTCTTTTTCTCGCTTCATCCAAAGGCACTCTGGACCGTCCCAGAATAATATCGGGTTGAATTCCGGCCTCATTCAATGATTTTACTGCAGTTTGGGTTGGTTTAGTCTTCATTTCTCCGATCGTCTCCGGAATTGGCAAATAGCTGACCAAAATAAAAAGAACGTTTTCCGGCTCTTTTAGGCGCATCATTCTGGCTGCTTCCAAAAAAAGCATATTTTGATATTCTCCAACGGTTCCTCCAATTTCAATCAAAACAAAATCGGCCTTATTCTTTTTAGCCGCTTTTTTTATTCGAGATATCGCCTCGTTGGGAATATCGGGAACGACCTCGACGCACCTGCCGCCGTATTCCAAATTTCTTTCCCGATTTATAACCGCCTGATAAACCCTGCCAGTGGTAATATAATTTTCCGTATAGAGATTTTCGTCTAAAAATCTTTCGTAATTTCCGACATCCTGGTCGCATTCCACTCCGTCATCGGTTACAAAAACTTCCCCATGTTCTACGGGATTCATGGTACCAGCATCAACATTGACATAAGGATCGATTTTAACGGCGGTCACCTTAAATCCCTTACTTTTCAAAATCTTTCCGATTGATGCCGTTGCCACTCCCTTGCCGATTCCAGACATCACACCACCCGCCACAAAGATGTACTTTGGCATATAAGATTAGCTTTTTATTAGTGAACTATTTTTCTTCAGTTACTGAGTCCCGCCAAGCGAGGCGAAGTAGGAGATGAAGCTAAATTTTAGTCTCAGCGACTACGATTACTTTTATTTCGGCTTCTAAATTGTGCTCGAATTTAATTTTTACAGGGTATTCACCCAATTCTTTAATCGGTTCTGGCAGTTCAATTTGATTTTTTTTAATTTCTAAACCAAGTTCTTTCAGTTTTTCAGAAATTTTTTGGGCAGTTATTGATTCAAAAAGCTGGTCCCGCTCCTTACCGATTTTAACCGTAATTATAATCTCCTGACCGTCGAAAGTTGAAGCTACTTCCTGGGCTTTCTTTAATTCTTTTTCAGATTTTTTTTCTTCGATTTCCTTCTGAGTTTCCAGCCAAACTACCGCTTCTTTTGTTGCGGGTTTTGCCAAACCATTGGGAATCAAAAAATTCCTGGCATAACCATTTTTTACCTCTTTAATCTCGTATTTCTTCCCCACCTTATCGACGTCTTTTAGAAGTATAATTCGCATTGTTATATATTATTATATTCTATTAAAGATTTTGGATAATTTCAATTGCTTTGTCTAACTGGGGGTCTTTCTCTGCCTTATAATCTTCATCGGTCATTTCCACTTTTATATCTGGTTCCAACCCCACATTGGCAATAAGTTCTCCCTTGGGGGTTAACCATCTTGCCACTGTAATTTTCAAGCTGGCGTTTTCTTCTCCCCTTAAGTTTTGCAGCTCCTGAACCGAACCCTTGCCAAGGACTTTTCTCCAATTAACAATATACCACGATTATCGCGTAGCGCGCCAGCTAAAATTTCCGATGCCGAAGCTGAACCCGCATTGATTAAAATCACGGTTGGATAAGACAAGAATCTGCCGTTTCCCTGAACTTCATATTCTTTTCTTTCTTTTCCTTCACCGAAATCCTCAATGACAACAATATTTCCCCGTTTTAAAAACCAGCCAGCTATATCCTGAGATATTTCCAAATAACCACCAGGATTGTTTCTGAGGTCTAAAATTATTTTTTCAGCCGGACTATTCATAATTTTAATTGCTGCCTGAGCAAAATCAGGACTGGCATTTTCTGAAAACATGTAAAGTTTTATGTAAGCGACTGATTCTCCCTCGGAAGTAGTTTTGAGCTCCCATTTTAAAGAAGGAATTTCAATAATGTCTCTAACTATTTTAATTTCTTTTGTTTCTCCCCATTCCTCCCGATAAATGGTTAAGGTCACTTCGGTGCCCTTTGGTCCTTTGATGCGACTGACAGCCTCATCAATGGTTAAGTCGGCAGTAATAGTATCGTTAATTTTCATAATTTTATCACCGGCCCGGAGTCCGGCTCTTTGGGCTGGCGTTCCTTCAAAAGGAGATACCACCTGAAGCTGTCCCTTTCTAATGTCAATTTCTATTCCTATTCCTTCAAATTTACCCTTAACCTCTTCCATAAAATTTTTGGTTTCTTCCGGGTTTAAAAAGATAGTATATGGGTCCTCCAACGATTTTACCATTCCTGAAATAGCCCCGTAAATCATTTTTTGAATATCAAATTTATCCTTGTCTACGAACTTCTCTTGAAGCAAATGGTAAGCTTCCCAAAAAAGTGAAAAGTTAATTTCCTGCGGCTGGCAGGATTCGCAAACTACCTGCGATTTACCATAATAAAAACCAAAAACAGCACCACCCAAAAATACGACAACCAGGAAAATTGAAATTAAAACTTTTTTAAATTGCATATTTAATATTTTATCAAATTTTGACCCTTATGCCAAATTTATAAAAACTGAGCTGGTTTAAAGGCTCAATTCAGTTCCAAAGTACTCTTTGTGCCCCTGCCGCGATTTGAACGCGGAACCATCACCTTAAAAGGGTGTTGCTCTACCAAATTGAGCTACAGGGGCTCTATACAAAAACCCGGACGGGTTTTTGTCGAGCCCGACAGAAATTTCTTGAGAAATTTATGTATAGGGCCCTATACTCTATCAAAATATTCTTTTACAATTTTTTTCCTTTCTCTAAAACCATATAAACTTTTCAAATATTTTTCTCTTTTTCTTGCAGAAGAAAGATTACTATATTCTTCTTTATAAATCAAAATAAGA
>CAYHBF010000108.1:0-2488 GCA_964354835.1 uncultured Candidatus Saccharibacteria bacterium | reverse complement strand
TAATTTTGGGTCCGTCGGGTTCGGGCAAATCAACTCTTTTGCATATTATCGGTCTTTTAGATACGCCGACCGAAGGAAAGGTTTTCCTGAGGAATCAGGACACGTCATTGCTATCAGAGGATGAATTAGCCCAAATTAGAGGTAAGAAAATCGGTTTCATTTTTCAGCAGTTTAATTTATTGCAGAATCTTAGTGCTCTTGAGAATGTAATGATACCGATGATTTTTCAGGGTAAACCAGAAAGCGAAAGGCGGGAAAGAGCCGAATTTCTTTTGTCTTCTCTGGGGTTGGGGGAGAGAATTTTACACCGGCCATCAGAGCTTTCCGGAGGTGAGCAGCAAAGAATCGCTATTGCTCGCGCTTTGTCTAACAATCCCGAAATTATTGTTGCTGATGAGCCAACCGGAAATTTGGATTCTTCTACCGGGAAAAAGATTATGGAAATTTTAATTAACCTGCATCAGGAAGAGAAAAAAACCATTATTGTGGTCACTCACGACCCGACAATCGCAAATTACAGCAACCAAATAGTTAATATTAAAGACGGCCAGTTAGTTGCCAACCATTTGGTCGGCGAAAAAGTGCTATGGCAGAAATAATATGTTAAAAGAATATTTTAAAATCGCAATTAAAAATTTGAGAACCAGACCGATGAGAAGCTGGTTAACAATTCTGGGCATTGTTATCGGCGTTTTTTTGATAATGTCTTTGCTTTCTTTAAGCCAAGGGCTAAAAAACACGGTCTTAAAACAATTGAGAGCCATAGGTACGGATATTATCATGATTATGCCAGGCAATATTTCAGATATAATGACTACTATGATGGGCGGAGTGGAGCTGACCGAAGAAGATTTAAATGCAATTAGAAAAACCGCCGGCGTGGAAGCAGTAATTCCCAATGTTTATAAGGGAGAACTTATGAAATACGAGGGTGCCAGTAAATTAGTTATTTTATTTGGAATGGATATAAAAAATTATCAATACATCTACCAAGAAGATATGGGTATGGATGCGGCCGAAGGTCGTTGGCCCGAACCCGGGAAAAGAGAGATTTTAGTTGGCAGTTTGGTTCCGACTGATGTTTTTCCTGGCCTGAAAATAGGCACCACAGCTACCATAAAAGGAAAACAATTTGAAATTGTAGGGATAGGAAAATCTTTGGGAAGCAAACAGGATGATTCCATGATTGGCATGGACTTGGATATTTATCGTTCAATTACGGGCGAAAAAAAAGGAGCGCCCCAGGCAGTTGCCAAAATTGCTTCCGGATTTTCCACAGACCAGGTTGCCAAAGATATAAAGGCCAATCTTGAAGAAAATGCCAGGAGACGGAGGGGGCAGGAAGGAGAGAGTTCTTATTCAGTTTTGACCTCAGAAGCCATGGGCAGTATCGTCGGCAATATTATGGCAATTTTACAGGTTGCCATTTTTGCTTTTGCCAGTATCGCTATTATTGTCGGGGGCATCGGTATTATGAACACTATGTACACTTCTGTTAGGGAGCGGACCAGAGAAATCGGTATTTTAAAAGCGGTTGGCGCCAGGAATTCAACCATAATCCTAATCTTTTTATTTGAATCTGGAATCATTGGCTTAATCGGCGGAATAGGAGGTATGATACTGGGATTGGGTTTGGCAAAACTGGTTGAGCTTGTCGGCCAGGTCCACCCCGTTTTTTACATTCAGGCATCAATTACCCCGGGCATTATATTATTCGGTTTGTTATTTTCTTTCGGAGTGGGCTGTTTGTCCGGTTTCTTTCCGTCCCGCAGCGCCTCAAAACTAAAGCCGGTGGAGGCTTTAAGATACGAATAAAAGGTCGTAATAATTCAAATTCTTAAATTATAAACTATGTTATCTGTTTTAATTGCAGGTTTTGGCGGGGGAGTGGTCAGAGGTTTAGTCGGATTCATTAAACACCAATTTTCTTATAAAAACGTCGGTTTTAATCCTTCCTACTTTTTCGGTATGGCTTTTCTTTCCGGGATTATCGGGTTATTGTCAGCAGTAGCCATCAAAGAAGTAGGTTTGACCCTGGAAGGAGTTTTTAGTCCAGCCTTGAGTTTTATTGTAGGTTATGCCGGCGGCGATTTCATTGAAAACGTTTACAAGATCATCATTAAAAAATCCTCTCTTGCCGAATAGCAATGAGGCGCGAAAAGAGATTTACCTCTTTGAGCACACCGAATAAATAAAAAATGGCGATTTTAGAAATTAAAAAATATCCTGATCCAATTTTGAGGAAAAAATCAGAGAAAGTAGAGAAGGTGACTCCGGAAATAAAAAAACTGATCGAGGATATGACAGAAACTATGGTTAAAAATCGAGGAATTGGTTTGGCTGCGCCTCAAGTTGGGGAATTAAAAAGAATAATTGTTATTGAAACTAATCAAGGGTCAAAAGCATTTATTAATCCCAAAATTTTAAATAAAAGCCGGAAAACAGAAACTCTGGAAGAAGGTTGTTTAAGTTTCCCCGGCCTTTTCTT
>CAYHBF010000107.1:0-1630 GCA_964354835.1 uncultured Candidatus Saccharibacteria bacterium | reverse complement strand
GGTTGTTCTGGCTTCGGGAGACGGCGATTTTCTTCAATTGGTTGAATATTTAAAAAATCAGGGGAAAAGAGTAGAGGTTATCGCCTTCGGCAGATCGGCTTCGGCAAAAACAAAAGAGGAGGCTGATGAATTTATTGACTTAGAGAAAGATCCCGAGAAATATTTAATTAAAAAATAGTTTTTTTATGGAAAACAAAAAATTTAAAATTGAAGTTGGTGGAAGATTTCTTGAGGTCGAAATAACAAATTTAGCCGAACAAGCTTCGGGTTCTTGTATCGCCCGTTATGGCGACACTATGGTTTTAGCTACGACGGTAATGTCGGCCCAGGAAAAGACTGGGGAAGGTTTTTTTCCTTTAACAGTAGAATATGAAGAAAGATATTATGCCGCCGGCAAAATCCGCGGCCCGAGATATATCAGAAGAGAAAGCCGACCTTCAGATGAAGCAATTTGTAATGCCAGATTAATAGACCGGGCTATTCGACCCCTTTTTCCAGAAAACCTAAGTCGAGAAGTGCAGGTGGTAAATACCATTCTTTCCTGGGATGGCCAGAATGACCCTGATATTTTAGGATTAACTGCCACTGCTATAGCGTTGGCCATTTCTGACGTCCCCTTTGGGGGGCCAGTGGCGGCAATTAGAGTTGGAAGGATAAACAATGAATTTATTTTAAACCCAATTTATGAAGAAAGAGAAAAAAGCCAAATGGATCTTGTTTTTGCCGGAACACTTGAAGGGAGGAATGACGAGGTTTTAATCAATATGCTCGAGGGGAGATTTGATGAAGCAGAAGAAGAACTAATTGTAAAAGCTTTTATGTTCGCTAAACCCTGTTTAAAAAAAATTCTTGAATTTCAAAAAGATGTTTCAAAAAAAATTGGTAAAAATAAAATTGAGTTAGAGACTTTTTCAACCAATATCGGGTTAGAAAAGAAAATTAAGGATTTTTTAGGAGATAGATTAGAAAAAGCTATTTTCCAACCAAAAAAATTAGAGAGAATGGGTGAGATAAATAATCTTAAAGAGGAACTACTCTCATTTATTGGAAAAGAATATCCAGAAATAAAAGAGATCAGTTATACAAAAAACTTTTTTGAGAAAGAAATTAATAGATTAATTCATGACAACATACTAAAACATAACAAAAGACCGGATGGCCGCGCCTTAGAGGAAATTAGGGAGCTCCATTGCGAAGCCGGAATATTGCCCCGAACCCATGGTTCAGGTCTATTTTGTCGGGGCCAAACAAAAGCTCTCTCTATTTTAACTTTAGGAGCACCGGGAGATCAGCAAATTTTAGAAGGAATGGAAATTGTCGGCAAAAAACACTTTATGCACCATTACAACTTCCCTCCGTATTCCGTCGGGGAAATAAGACCGATGCGAGGACCGGGAAGAAGAGATATTGGCCATGGGATGCTGGTGGAAAAATCTCTTTTTCCTTTAATACCGTCTTTTGAGGAATTTCCTTATACAATCAGAATTGTTTCAGAAATTTTATCTTCCAATGGCTCTACTTCAATGGCTTCAATTTCCAGCTCTTCTTTAGCTCTAATGGATGCTGGAGTACCAATAAAAGCACCGGCAGCTGGAATTGCTTTGGGATTAATGACCGACGGCAAAAATTA
>CAYHBF010000106.1:0-8644 GCA_964354835.1 uncultured Candidatus Saccharibacteria bacterium | reverse complement strand
TCAATTTTATTACTTTTTAAATAATGCCAGTAAGCATCAGTAGTTAAGGCAAAACCATTTGGAATCTTAACGCCTTTTTGGGTTAATTTAGAGAACATTTCTCCCAGGGAGGCATTTTTTCCTCCGACCAATGGTACGTCTTTTTTTGATATTTGATCAAACCAAAGAATATATTTTCGCTTTTTATTCATTTTTTTTATTTATCTAAGATATTTTTAATTTTCTCAACGCTCTCTGGATTAGCAAGTGTACTTAAATCGCCCAATTCCTCTTTTGTAAATAATTTTTTTAAAATTCGGCGCATGATTTTTCCGCTCCGGGTTTTTGGTAAATCTTCAACCAAATAGACATTTTTTGGCAAAGCTATTGGACCGATCTCTTTTTTTATCTGGCCTACCACTTCCTTTTTAATCTCTTCTGAGGGCCGTCCTCCGCTATAAGCGACGAAAGCAATCGGCACCTCGCCCTTTATCTCATCGGGAACTCCCACCACCGCTGATTCAGAAATTTCAGGATGCAAATTTATGGCATTTTCCAGCTCGCCGGTCGAAACCCTGTGCCCTGCCACCTTAATCACATCGTCTACCCTACCAATAATCCGAATTAATCCATTTTTATCTCTGAGGGCGCCGTCAGAGGTAAAATAAACTTTATTATTATATTGGCTCCAGTAAGTTTCTAAATATTTTTCTGGGTTTTTATAAATTCCCCTTAATAATCCCGGGGCAAATGGCGGCAGGATAACTAAATTTCCTGCCTTTCCCGTTTCGCAAGAGTTTCCTTTTTCATCAAAAATATCGGTTTTAACTCCTGGAAACGGCAAGCCGGTAAAAGACGGCTTAAAAGGACCTATACCGGGCAAGGAAGTGATTAAAATTCCGCCGTTTTCCGTCTGCCACCAAGTATCAATAAGCGGACATTTTCCTTTCCCGATTTCTTTTAAATACCACAACCAAGCAGATTCATCTATCGGTTCTCCAACTGAACCTAAAAGCCGCAGTGTATCTAATTTACAATCCTTGAAAGCTTCTATACCTGTTTTTTCCAGCATTCTAATGGCAGTGGGAGCAGTATAAAAAATTGTTATTTTTTGCTCGTCAATAATTTTTGCCCATCTGTCGGGAGTCGGAAAAATTAACAACCCCTCAAAAATCACGAATGTCGCCCCGCAAAGCAAGGGCCCATAACAACTGTAAGTGTGCCCCGTTATCCACCCAATGTCAGCCGTTGACCAGAAAATATCTTCATCTTTTAAATCAAATATCCATTTTGAAGTGGCGTACGCCTGAACCGCATAACCTGCGGTTGTATGCAGACAACCCTTTGGCTTTCCGGTACTGCCAGAAGTATAAAGAATAAACAAAGGATCTTCTGAATCCATTATTTCTGGCCCGCATTCTGCTGATTCATTTTGAATCAATTCATACCACCAAAAATCCCTGCCTTCCTGCCAATTAACACTATTTCCTGCTCTTTTCACCACAATCATTTTTTCAACTGGCGTTCCCTGAATCCCGGCATCAGCATTAATTTTTAAATTAATCAAACCGCCATTTCTGTAATAACCGTCAGCAGTAATTAAGATTTTCGCTTCAGAATCTATAAGCCGAGTCTGAAGCGCTGTTGGACTGAAAGCAGAAAAAACTACCGTGTGCACCGCTCCAATTCTGGCGCAAGCCAGCATAGAAATTATCACTTCGGGAATCATCGGCAGATAAATTCCCACTCTATCCCCTTTTTTTACTCCTAATTTTTTAAGAGCGTTAGCAAATTTATTAACCTTCTCAAAAAGCTGCTGATAAGTGAAGGTTTTTGGTTTTTCATTTATCGGTTCCGGCTCCCAAATTAAAGCGACTTTATCGCCTTTTTCTTTTAAATTCATATCCAGACAATTTTCAGCAACATTTAATTTCCCTTCCAAAAACCATTTAAAGTAAGGCGGCGTATGTTCAAATGATTTTTCCCATTTTTTTCTCCAATAAAGCTCTTCGGCGAATTTTCCCCAAAATTTAACCGGGTCTTTCTCCGCCTCTTTATAAATTTTATTATTGTTCACCCACGCCTTCTTTCTAAATTCTTCAGTTGGATAATACAAATCTCCCCTTTTCTCGATCTTTGCTCGAGACGGGTCGTCAGAACTTCGTTCTGAATAGACCTTTTTTATCATATTTTTATTATAGCAAAATAAAAAGCCGAGGTAAATCTCGGCAGCTCTTTCAAGGATGGAATTTAAAGTTTTTTGCCAATAAATTCGGTGAATTCAGCCAATCTGCAGGCATAACCCCATTCGTTGTCATACCAAGCAGTAACTTTTACTAAGTTTTCATTAACCATTGTTAAAGGAGCATCTACAATGGCTGAAAAGGAGTTTCCAATATAATCAGAAGAAACTAAAGGGGCATCTTCAATTCCTAAAATTCCCTTTAATTCCTTTTTCTGGGAAGCTTTTTTAAAAATATAATTTACTTCTTCAGCAGTTGCCTTTTTCTCTACTTCACAAATTAAATCCAAAATTGAAACTGTAGGAGTAGGAACCCTCATCGCAACCCCATCCAATTTTCCTTTGAGTTCTGGTAGAATTCTGCTAATTGCCTTAGCGGCCCCAGTAACTGCGGGAATGATATTTAAAGCTGCTGCCCTTGCCTCTCTAAGATCTTCAGCGGCCAGATCTAAAATTCTTTGAGTGTTGGTATAACTATGAACAGTGGTCATGAACCCTTTTTTTATCTTAAAATTGTCATTCAATACTTTGGCTACCGGACCAAGACAGTTAGTGGTACAAGAACACATCGCGACTACATCATCGCTTTTATAACTATAATTTTCCTCATTCACTCCTAAAACGAAGTGGGGAACTTTTTCAGTTTTTGCATTAGCAGAAATTATGACTTTTTTAGCTCCAGCTTCAAGATGTTTTTTTGCTCCTTCATAATCGGTAAAGCGGCCGGTACATTCTAAAACAATGTCTATTCCAAGTTCTTTCCAGGGTAATTTTGCCGGATCGGTTTCAGCAAAAACTCTAACGCTTTTTCCCTTTTTTGTTCCATTGATCAAAAGGGTTGTCTCGGTAAATTTCACTGGCCTTGCATAAACTCCGTATATAGAATCGTACCTTAACAAATGGGCTAAAGTTTTGGTATCGCTTAAATCGTTAATCGCCACCACTTCCAAGCCTGGACGATTGTCCATTATTCTTTTAAAGACGGGACGACCTATCCTGCCAAAACCATTAATAGCAATTTTTATTGGCATATTTAATTATTCTTTGATGTTTAATAGTTTTACAATTTTTTCTTTATCAAATCCCGCCACGATCTCTCCGTTTATTTCCATTACCGGCACTTCCATTTTTCCTGATTTTTTAATCAATTCTTCTTTGGCTTTTTCATCTTGACTAACATCAACTTCAATAAATTTTATTTTATTTTCCTTTAAAAATTCTTTCAGGGTATAACAATAAGGACAAGCTGGAGTAATATAAACTTTTACTGTCATTTTATTTAAAGTAAGAATATTTCAAGGTTTTTATTATTCGCAACCCCCACCAGTAGAACCGCCAGAACTGCCATACAATTCAGAAAATCCTGTTGCTGCTGAATCCTCAGATAACTTTTGAGAACAATTTTCAGGTTTTTGCCCAAATCCGCAACAAAGTAAAGTTTTTACTGCCTCGGCTGTTCTTCCACCGAAAACAAACTCAATTGGTTCATTCGGTGTATTTAAATTTTCTCCATTTATAATCAACGTTGGCGAACCAGAAATATTGTATTGATCCTGTAAGGCAAAATCTGTCTTCGCGTATTCTAATCCTTTTGTAGTGTCGGTCATACAGGTATTAAGTTTAGATTTATCTACATTTGCAACCGCCAAACAACTATCCACATCTCCTTTTTTTATATGACAACCGATATAACTCCAGTATTTATCTGTTTGTTCTTCTCTTATACAAATTTGCCTTAAGTTCTCCTGAGCCTCTAAATCACCGTGCATTGAGGTTATTTTATTATTTTCGACAGCGCCGATATATTCAACCCTTATATTCTCAGCTAAAGAAGGAATGTTTTTAACAATCTCGTACAAAATTCTCTGCATCTGTAATCCATATGGACATTTACTCACTACAAAAGCCCCTAAAATTGGTTTATCGGCTTTTTTAAGGTCTTCACAAGAAGTTTTTGGTGGTTCATTATTTGATTCTGCTGTGGAAGTGGCTGTTAAATCAAGAGCTACGGGGAAAAAATATTTGCCATCTTTTGAGACCCAAACATTATATTCTTCTTCGTATTCACTAATTTTGAAACTCATCTGATAAATAACGCTATCTGTATCAGTAGCACCAGTCAAGGTGGCCGTATTAGTTGCTCCTCGGAAAGCAATGTCTTGGTTAACATAACTTATAACCTTTTCGGCGGCCTGCTGGACAGATAGAACTTGAGTTTTCCCTTTATCGACATAAATTAGTCCGCCTGCAATCAAGATACCGGCAACAATAATAGCGACCGGTATTAAAGTTCTGTTGAATTTTTCTGTCATATTTTTATTAATTTTTTAATTATTAATTATAAATTTAGTATACTAAAAATATTATCTGATGTAAATAGCCAAGTTTTGCGTCATATTATTTCTTTATTTCTTAATGTTAACGACTCGTTAAATTCATACTCTATTATGCCACCATAGGGTATCTCAAGATTAATAATATCCTCATCAGGAATCTTTTCAATATATTTAACTATTGCCCTTAAAGGATTATGGCTGGCAACTATTAAAACGTTTTTTCCGCCTCTTAAATCTTTCTCAATATATTTTTGGTAAAAAGGGGTCGTTCTTTTAAAAACATCTTTTAAGCTTTCTCCGCCGGGAGGGACAATATTATAACTTCTTCGCCAGAGATGAACTTTTTCTTTACCGTATTTTTTCATTGCGCTTTCCTTGTTTTCTCCCTGTAATCTTCCGTAATATCTTTCATTTAATTTTTCTGATGCAAAAACTGAAACGTCATCCTCGCTTATATCTACGTAATTTCCCCATTTTTGCATTTTTTCTCCTTCAAGATGGATAAAAACTGGATATTTTTTGTTTCCAAATTCAAACATTCTCGCTACGGTGTCCATATTCCTAAAAAGCGGAGAAGTATAAATCTTATCAATTTGGAGTTGGAAAATTTTATCCGCCAGTTCTTTTGCTTTATGGATTTCGTTTTCATCTAAAGGAACATCCATCCAACCGGTAAACCTGTTTTCTTCGTTCCACTGCGATTTGATGTGTCTTAATAAAATTAGTTTAGGCATATTTTTAAAATGAAATGTTAAATATATTCAAAATCCAACTAATCCCATAAAAACCGCCGAAAGCCAAGGCTGAATTCATTATCATTTTACCAAAAAAAGAAGCCAAAATAAATTTTTTAAGATTATATTTAAATAGACCACCTAATATTCCAGTCACATCATCCGGCAAAGGAGTGGCGGCAAAAAAAATTATCAAAAGGAAACCCCTGCCTTTTTCAAACCATTCTTTCCCTTTTTTAAAAAGGTTATCGTATTTTTTCTCCAAAATTTTTTTCCCGCCAAAACCTATGCCATAACCCGTAAGTTCTCCTAAGGTAGCTCCCAAAGCCGCAAAAATGGCAACAAAAAGCGGATTTAAGACAGCGCCGAAAATAAAAACTAAGGGCGCAGCTGGTAAGGGGAAAATGATAGTAGCACAACCTATAAAATTTATAAAGAAAACTCCGAGATATCCAAAATTTTCAATTATTCCCTTGGCCCAGATAACAAATTGAGGCAGTTCCATTTTAATTTTTCTTAATTTCCTCCTCTATTATCAATAATCTATTGTATTTAGCTACCCTTTCTCCTCTGGCCGGCGCGCCGGCTTTGATAAAATCGGCGCCGATGCCGACGGCAAAATCGGCGATAAAGTCGTCGTTGGTTTCTCCGGACCGGTGGGAAACCATTATTTTCCAGCCGAATGACTTGGCTAATTTTGCCGCCTCAATTGACTCGGTCACCGTGCCAATTTGATTAATTTTTAGCAAAAGGCCGTTGCAGGCTTTTTTTTGACGAGCCTGTTTTATTCTTGCCGGATTGGTAACCAAAAGATCGTCTCCAATTATAACTATCCTTTTGCCTAATTTTTCAGTAATTTGCTGAAAATTAGACCAGTCATCTTCGGCAAAAGGATCTTCCAGGCCAATAATTGGATATTTTTCAAATAATTTTTGAAAATAATTTAAGTTATAAATTCGCTTTTTTTCTTCGGAGAACTGGGAAGCAGCAACATCTATAATAATTTTAACATTGTATTGTGAAAGAAGGTCTAGGGCCTCTTGGACAGATTTCATCGGCGGGGCAAAACCGCCCTCGTCTCCCACGTTTTTTCCTAATTTTTTTCTCAAATTCTGATAAATTTCCGAAGCTTTTTGCGTTTCGCAAACAATCATAAACTCCTGAAAATCCAGCTCGTTGGAAGCATGCGCTCCGCCGTTAATCATATTGAAACACGGCTTAGGTACGTAACGAGGCTCCGCTTTCTTACATTGATTGGAAATATACTTATAGAGGGTCAGGTTTTGGGCGGCGGCACCGGCGCGGCAGACGGCCATAGAAACTGCGGTAGTGGCATTAGCGCCGAATTTTTCAGGATTCAAAAATCTATCGATTTTCTGTTGATTAATAACGTTTTCTCCTTTTAATTTTGGAGCGATAATCTCATTAATATTCTTAATCGCTTCTTCCGGACTCACCGTAGGCGCTTCATATTTTCCGGTAGAGGCACCAGAGGGCGCTGAATCTCTAAACAAGCCGTGTGGAGTTTCTAATTCCACCTCCACCGTCCAGCTTCCTCGTGAGTCCAAAATTTCCCTGCCTCGCAGTGAATTTATTTTACTTCGGAACCTATCTAAATTTTTTTTTATTTTAGAATTCTGCCTCATTAATTTAATCAATTGCTCTTTATTTTTTTAACAGATTCCTCTTTTTGACCTGGAACAATAGCAATAAGAATAACGATGCTTGAAAAAATGAAAGCTATATCTCTCCAGATTGGGTCTAATTTAAAAATATTGATAAAGATAAAATCAAATAATGCTCCCATAATTACAATTAAAAAAAGAATAACAAATCCTAAAGTTTTTCTTTTAGTATAAGTATCTTGGGCTTTCTGAAATTGTTCAAATAAAACGAAAATTGCCGGAATGAAAGCGATAAGGAATAAAAAGATTCGAAGAATATTTCCAAAGGTGGGAACAATCGATACGCTCCAATTTATAGCTCCACTTGGCTCCAAAAAAGGATTTTTTGGAATAATAGTAGTTAAATAAGTCGAAATCATTCCTAAAATAAAAACCGGAACAAAGCCCCACCAGGGAGAAATTTTAGGTGAGAATTTAACATAAACAGAAAAATAAGACATTAATGAAAAGGCAATAGCTTGCAAAAACACTCCCAAGTTTAATCCGAATCTTAAAAAAGTTAGATTTGTAGCAAAAAATAATCCGCCAATAGCATGAATAAAAGTAAACAGCCAAAATAAAAAAGAGATATAGAGCCAGAGTTTAGAAACGATATCTTTTTCTTTTTTCCAATATTGAAAAAGCCGGTAGATAAGAAATCCTAGAGCAAAAGAAAGAGATAAATAAGAGAAACCAGTGGTAGAAAAATTCATATAATAAATATTTTAAGATAAACTTTTTAAATAATCATAAGCAGCTAAGGCGGCTTTTGCTCCTTCGCCAGCTGCAGTAACAATTTGTTTAAATTTTCCTAAATTGACATCGCCGGCAGCAAAAAGGCCGGGAGTTTTTGTTTGAAAGTTTTCAAAATCAACTTTTATCTCGTCCCTCTCATTAAAATCAACTAAATCTTTGACAAATGAGGTTGCAGGCTGATTGCCAATTTCAACAAAAACGCCCTTAACCTCTAAGGTCTTTAATTCTTTCGCTATCATGTTTTGATAAATTATTGATTTTACGAATTTATCTCCTTTTATCTTTTTTAAAACAGCGTTAATAATTATTTCAGCTTTACCGGTTTTTTTTATTTTTTCCTGATTGTCGGCAAAGGCTCTTATTTGGGGACTACTTTCTAAGATATAAATTTTCTTGGCGATATTGCTCAAAAATATTGCCGCTTCAAATCCGGCGTTACCGCCACCGATTACGGCAACGGGTTTGTCTTTAAAAAACTGGCCGTCACAAAGAACACAATAACTCACTCCTCTGCCGACAAATTCTTTTTCGCCCGGAACCTCCAAAGGACGGGGGTCACCTCCCGAAGCGACAATTACCGCCCGGCTTTCAATTTTTTGTTTATTCTTGGTAATAATTAGAAAATTGCCGGTCTTTTTCTCTATTTTTGCCACTTCGTCAATTTTTATTTCAATTTCTTGCTTTTTTAAATGATTTTCAAACCTCTGTATCAATTCCAAACCTGAAATTTTTTCAAATCCCGGATAATTTTCAACCGCCACGGCCTTATTATTCAATTGACCGCCAAAGCTCTTAGTAATCAAAACGGTGTTTAATTTTTGCCTGGCAGCATAAATACCGGCTGTAATACCCGCTGGTCCTCCACCAATGATAATTAACTCATAATCCATATTTTTATTTGCAAGTTAGCGTAAAACCTCTGGAATGGCTTCG
>CAYHBF010000105.1:0-10198 GCA_964354835.1 uncultured Candidatus Saccharibacteria bacterium | reverse complement strand
CCTCCGGCATTGATAATATAATCTGGAGCATAAATTATTCCCATTTGATGTAGAATGTCTCCATGTCTAAGCTCTAAAAGCTGATTATTTGCTGAACCAGCCACAATCTTTGCCTTAAGTTTAGGAATAGTATTATCATTTAGAATACCGCCCATGGCACATGGGGAAAAAACATCAGCTTCAATCTCATAAATTTTATCTAACGGCACTGACTCAAAATCTATTTTTTTCCTTAGACGTTCTGCTGCTTCTTGGTTCATCTCACTGCCAAAGAGAATTGCCCCTTCTTGACTGAGCAATTTAGCCAAATAGCTGCCAACCTTACCGGCAATACCCTGGATAGCTATTTTATTGCCAGAAAAAGAATCAGACCCAAAAACCTCTCTGAGACAAGCTTTCATGCCATAGAAAACTCCATAAGCAGTCATTGGAGAGGGATCACCGCTTCCTCCCAGCTTTTCTGAGAGACCAGTCACATGTTTTGTTTCTCTTGAGATAACTTCTATATCTTCGGTACTAGTACCAACATCTTCACCGGTAATGTATTCCCCATTGAGACTATCTACACATTTACCAAAAGCTCTCAACAGAGCTTCATTTTTATCTTTAGAGGGGTCACCGATAATGACTGCCTTTCCTCCGCCTAGGTTTAATTCAGCGGCAGCTGCTTTATAAGTCATGCCTTTCGCCAATCTTAAGACATCAACCACAGCATCTTTTTCAGATTGATAAGGAAATATTCTTGTACCCCCCAAAGCCGGCCCCAAAGCAGTGCTGTGAATGCAAATAATTGCTCTTAGGCCTGCCTTATCTTCCTGAAAAAATTCTATCCGCTTATACTCATATTTATCAATAATGTCTTTGAACGCTTGTTTTGAAAACATATTCTCTCATTCTACCACTTCGACAAGCTCAGTGTAAACAAAAAACCGCCTGATTGGCAATTCTCATCACTGCTAACTATACTTTTTATAATCTCAGCTTTTTATGAATATCTTAAAATTGAAGGGAATATAACTTTTTATACCTTCTGTTCTTTGTTCTAACAAAAAAAGACCCTAAGGTCACTAAAAAAAAGGAAATTTATTACGCTGCGCCCTCAACCAGATTTGAACTGGTGTTACAAGGATGAGAACCTTGCGTCCTAGACCAGACTAGACGATGAGGGCAATCTCTTCCTTAATTTAGCAAAAAATTTGAATTTTGTCTATCGATCTGTTGATACCTGGTTTCAACAGACTGATTATATAAAAAAGACCGTCTCTAATTAGGTGAGACGGCACAAAACGGCACAAAAATGTGCTAACTTCCTTTTCGTTATTTAGTCTTAAATCCTAATCGATGACAAATTATCTTTCCTATTTTTCCGTTTGGTTTTATTTTGAAATGAACCTTTGCGCCACAATCAGGATTAGGACATTTACTCCAGGTTTTAACCGACAGCTCAGTTCCACAATTTGGACAATTTCTGTTCATTATTTCCCCTACTTCCTCCTTGTTTTTTGTCCTGACAATCAAGATGCAGTTGGAAAAGTACTATGAAAAAAGCATTTCCCCTCCTTTTCCCACCTTTTTTCTAAAAGTGAGATAATTAAAAAGTTGACCCCATAGGATCAGCTGAATTTCTTATTTATTATACTCTATAATATAATTTAGCAAATTATATTGTTCAGGTCAACTTCCACCACCGACCCCACCACCAATAATTTGGGAAATCTCAACTAAATTTAAGTCAAAAATCGTGCCCACGCAAACAGCTGCCAATACGGCATAGATTTGATTTTTATCTCCCCCTTCTTTCAGCCAAATCGGTACAACATTTTCTTTATAATTTATTTTAAAATTGATTCCGCCGTTGATTTTTAGATCGCTCGCTCTCAAATCAGCCCCTTCCTGAAAACCAAAAGTCAAAACACTATCCGGATTCTTTTCCTTCATTTTCTGAACATTTTCCTCATCATAATTTAAAATTAAATATCTTCCGATTGGCAAATCGGCTATTTTTTGGCTGTCGGTAATGAGAACTTCTTGTTGAAATACCGAAGATTGTCCCAATACTAAGCTTACTGCCTTTTTTACCAATTCCTGATTGCCATCTGCAATAACAATCACTTTGGGTTTTTTCCAGAAAAACTTAAGTTTTGTTAAAAAATTCATAGGTATTATACTACTCATAATCTGGTGGTATTTGCCAGTAATCTATAATGTATTTTGCCATTTCGTGAAAAACTGGCGCTACAGAATAGACGGCTGATTCTGTTTTCGGATCAGTAAATTTTACTAAGATTAAAAATTGAGGATTGAAGGCTGGAGCAAACCCAATAAAAGATTGGATGGTTTTTTCGGAATAACCCGATTTTTTTTCTCCCAAACTCGAATAAGCAATTTGGGCAGTTCCGGTTTTTCCGGCGATGTAATATCCCGGGATTTGGGCTTTCTTCCCATAGCCATTTTCTATTGTACTTACCATCATCTCGGTCACCTGGGAAGCAGTCGTCTGGGTGATAATCGGATTTTCGGAAATTTCTGTTTGAATTTCAATTACATCGTCAGAACCATTTACAATTTTTTCCACCAGATAAGGTTTAACTAATCTGCCGCCGTTAGCAATAGAACAAAAAGCTTTTACTAATTGAATGGGAGTCATTTCAATTCCCTGACCAAAACTGGCGGTAGCGAAATTGATTTCGTAGCCCTTTTTAAATTCAGAGTTTAGAGAAAAAACTTCCCCCTGCAAATCAATGCCTGTTTTCTCAAAGAAATCGAAATTCTCTAAATACTTTAGAAAAAGACTGTCTCCAAGCTGTTCCTCGGCAAAAACGGCTCCGGTATTGATTGACCTCTCCAAAACTTTGGTCATTGAGCATTCTCCCCAAATTTGCTTTTGAAAATTAGAGATGGTATAGCCTCCGATTTTAACATAACCCTTGTCTACATAAGTTGTTTGGGGGGTAATTTTCCCTTCATTTATAGCCGATGCCATCGTAATCGGTTTTAATACCGAACCTGGCTCAAAAGTCTTTTGGGTAGCTGAATTTTGAAAAATTGCCAGGTTTTCTTCTTTTGAATACTGATTAGGATCAAAATTAGGGAAATTGGCCAGAGCCAAAATTCTTCCGGAGTTAGGATCCACAACAATTATTGTTCCTTCTTCAAAATTACGGTTCTGGTAAGCTTCTTTTAATAATTTTTCAGCTTGAAATTGAATATTGTAATCTAAGGTCAAAAAAAGGTCGGTTCCCTCATTATCAGAATCTATTGAGAAATATTCCAGAGGAGCCCTTGCTCTTTTTTGAAATCCTTCTTTCCCCTGCAACACATCGTCGTAATACCCTTCTATTCCATATTGTCCCTTTCCGTCTCTGTCTACAAATCCAATAATATGGGAAGCCAGAGAATCTTGAGGATAGTTTCTGAAAACTTCTTCTCCTAAATAAACTCCTGGCAGACTTGCTTTTTTAAAAGAATCAATCTCTTCTTCGGTTAATTTTGATTTTATTATCGTAAAAAGATTATCTTCTTTAGTTTTTTCTAAAATCCTGTCGTAAGAAATATTTTCTTGTTGGGTGACTGATACATTGTTGCTTGCTTCAAGGGTTTCGGTTATTATTTTTGCCGTCTCTTCCTTATTTTCAATTTCTCTTGGCGAGATATACAAAATTTCCCCTTTTATATTTGTAGCCAAGGTTTCCCCTCCCTTAAAAAAAATTTTTCCTCTATCACCCTGAACTACAGATATTATTTTTTGCTGACCCTGTGCTAAAGCCTTATAAAAATCTGAATGAAGTATTTGAAGATAAATTAGGCGACCTATAACAGCCGCCGAAAATAAAATTAAAAATACTGAAATAAGGTTTATTCTCCAATTCTTCATTTGTTGAGTTACAACGAAACGAAAGAAGAGGTTTATCTCTTCGTCCGCTAGAGACCTGATTGTAAAGGCTCTATTCCCTCTCTTGGGATTCTCGGGTGCTCGGCAGATTGTATTCTTTTGCCACCTGACCTTCTAAAATCCGAATATAATAAATTTTATCGACTTTTTCAAAATTAAGATTTTTAACCAAGGTATCAATGTTTTCTAAAGAGTTGATTTTGCCAAATTTAATTTCTAAACCTTCATTTTCGACAGTCAAATCATTTAATTGTTTCTCATAATTTTGGACAAGATAACCCTTTGCAATAAGAGAGTTAACATGGAAAATGCAAAAACCTATTAATAATACTATTAAAATGATATTTAAAATCAAAAAGTTTTTTAAACTATATTTTTGTTTAATTCTTAAAGGAAAACTAAATGAAATTGGGGGGTTGAGAATCAAAACGTTATTCATATTTTTAGGCAGGCTCGCAATTTGGCTGAGCGAGAACGAGGGTTAATTCTAATTTCTTCTCTACCGGGCTCAACCGGTTTTTTAGTTAAGATTTTAATCAGACCGTTTTTAGCCTGATTTTTGTAAAAGTTTTTGACAATTCTGTCTTCTAAAGAGTGAAAAGAAATTATTACCAATCTTCCTCCTGATTTTAAAATTTCAATCGTTTGGGGTAAAACTTTTTCCAGGTTATTTAATTCTTCATTAACGGTAATTCTTATGGCCTGGAAGGTTTTAGTGGCAAAATGCATTTTTTTGTGTTGATACCAGGCAGGTACTGCATCACTTACTATTTTTACTAAATGAAATGTATTTTTTATTGATTTAAACTTTCTTGCTTGAATAATTTTTTGGGAAATTTCTTTTGAAAAACGTTCTTCTCCATATTCCCTCAACAATTTTTCAATTTCTATTTCTGACCAATAATTTACTATTTTCTCAGCCGTTAAAGGATTCAGCTGGTTGTACCTCATATCCAGGGGTTCGTTTCTCAAAAAACTGAATCCTCTTCCCGACTCTTCCAGGTTCCAGCTCGACATTCCTAAGTCAAATAATATTCCAGAAATTGACTTAAATTTCTCTCTTCTGACAATCTCTTTTAAATTTGCGAAATTATCACAAACAAGAATAATATTTTTTCGGAACTTGAAACTTTTAATAAGTTCTTCACTCCAATCAATTCCCAATATTCTGCCCAGAGGTAGTATTCTTTCTAAAATGGCTAATGTATGTCCGCCTTCACCTATCGTGCAATCAATAAAATTTTCATTCGGTTTCGGATCGAAATATTCAAGAACTTCTTTTTGTAAAACCGGGATATGCATTATTTTAAACACCTAATTCCTTTAATCTCTCCGCAATGTCCCCTACTTCTTTTTCAGTTTTCTGCTTATAAATCTTCCAAATTTTTTCGTCCCAAATTTCAATTCGGTTATAAACCCCGGCAATTATCACGCTTTTTTTAAGCGAGGCGTATTCTTTCAGATAATCTGGGACTAAAATTCTTCCTAAATTATCAATGTTAACCTCCATAGCACCAGTGAGCATTAATCTGGCAAAACCCCGGGCATCGGCTTGAGATAAAGGTAATTGAGCTAATTTTTTAGCTAAAATTCCCCATTCTTTAACCGGGTAGAAAAAAAGACATTGGTCTAATCCTCGGGTAATGACCGCCTTTTTCCCTACAACCGCTCTCAATTTTGGCGGAATGGCCAATCTTTTTTTCTCGTCAATTGTATATTGATACTCTCCGATGAACATTTTAGTTATCCACAAAAATGGTATGTTTTCCCATAGTTATCCACAATTCCCCACCTGTCTTCACTTTAGCTCACGTTATGGCACCAAGTCAACCACAATCCCCCACCCTTTAAATTAAGATTAAAAGCTCATTTTTATTCACAGAATATCCACACCTGTACCAATTTTGCGAGAAAGTATATAACGACGCCTTCTCCACAAGAAAGGCCTATTCGGCCCCGGGCGTCGCAGAGATTTTACAAAATTTATCTTTATAAAATAGTTTTTTCAGAATTGGATGGCAAAATTGGTACGGTGCAAGCACTCAATCAAAAATAAAAAAGGCGAGATAAAAATCTCGCCCTTCGCTATAGTCACCTTAATCAAAGCCTCCATCTTTTATCTTTGTTGAAATTCAGCATCTCTTATGATAGACGAAAGCTCATTAGAACTTTTCTGCCGATGTCTGTTCGGTAATGGAGTTTTCCTTCCGAAGTTATTTTAGGAATCACTTCTCGGTAGGCCCGATCAATAACAGCTGCGATGTTAGCTCCCACCACCGTCACTCCTATTACCCGACCACCATTTATTACCCAACAGCCATCTTCATTAAGCTTAGTGCCAGCATGGAAAACTTCCACACCTTCCATCTCAGCTACCTCATCCAGACCTTTAATCACCTTACCTTTTTGGTTCTGGTAATCATCGGGATAACCCCCGGCAGCCATAATCACGCAAATGGCGGCTCCCTCGTTCCACTTAATTCCTTCCTTTAGTAGCTCTTTCGGGAATTTCCCATTAGCAATGCCGAGCAAAAAAGGAACAATATCGTTTTGCAGTAAAGGAACCAAGGGTTGCAGCTCCGGGTCGCCAAAGCGCACGTTATATTCTAGCACTTTAGGGACATCCTTAGTTATCATTAGCCCAGCATACAAGATTCCCTTATAGGGCGTTCCTTCTTTTCGCATTCCATCCAGGGTGGGCTTAACAATGGTTTCCATAATTTCTTTTGCCAATTTTTGATTAATAATAATAACTGGAGCTGACGCAATGGCACCCATACCTCCAGTATTGGGACCCCGGTCGTTATCAAAGACCGACTTGTGGTCTTGTGCGGGTAAGAGCGGAATGGCTGTCCAGCCGTCGGTCAGAAACATAAGAGTAGCTTCCTTGCCAACCAAGAATTCTTCCACTACTACTCGTTTACCTTGGTCACCGGATTCCTTAAACTTCTTATCAATCATAATTTGCTGGATGGCATTGGCAACTTCTTCTTCTGTTTTGCAGATAAAAACCCCCTTGCCGGCAGCCAGACCATCGGCCTTAATGACACAAGGCAAGTTAGTTATGGCGTATTCTTTGGCCCTTTCTGGACTATCGAAAATTTCGAAGCCAGCCGTAGGAATACCGTATTTCTTCATAAACTTCTTAGCAGCGACTTTGCTGCCCTCTAATTGAGCGGCAGCTTCGCTTGGCCCAGCGATCTTCAGGCCAAAAGATTCGAAAATATCAACAATTCCATTTACTAAAGGATCTTCTGGGCCGACTACTGTCAGGTCAATATTATTCTCTTTGGCAAAATACGCCAAATCTAGACGCTTGTTCGTTGTTAGTTTCGGCAGGCAATGAGTCTTAGGTCTTCGTGCAATTCTGTCACTGCCCGGTGCGCACCAAATTTGAGAAACCAAAGGACTACGACTAATCAGAGCGACTAAAGCATCTTCTCTTCCTCCTTTCCCAACCACTAATACTTTTAACTTTTTCATCTCTTTCATCTTTGTTTTACCTCCTTTTCAGTTTTTTTTATTTCTTTTCAATCCAAAAAAGATTGTTAAAGATGCTGCGTTTTAACCTCCTAGAAGGCTGTTGGTACCTGGTATCAACAGACTAAAAAAGAAGGGTTTTTCCTCCTTCTTTTTAAAATTTAGCAAATTAAATTGTAGATGTCAAACAGAGGTCAGACCTCTGCCAATTTCTTAATTAGTGGCTGATTTTTAATTTAAATTCTTTTGGTTCCACTTCTACCCTATCTCCTTTTTTTAATTGGCCAGACAAAACGGCCGAGGCTAAAACATTTTCCAAATTATCCTGGATAACCCGGCGCATTTGCCGGGCTCCAAAAATCGGACTGTACCCTAATTCAACAATTTTCTCTTTAAGAGGTTCGGTGATTATAAACTCAATTCCTTTTTTTTCAAGATTCTCTTTCAATTTTCTAAGCAGGAGCTCGGCAATATCTAAAAGATTTTCTTTACTTAAAGATTTAAAAACGACTACAGCGTCAAAACGGTTAATAAATTCTGGCCGGAAAATACCTTCCTTAAAAAGAAAATCCAATAATTCATCCTTTATCTCTGACATCGGTTCTCCTTTTTTTAAAGCCTCTAAAATCACCTGGTAGCCCGCGTTAGAGGTAGCAATAATTATCGAGTTTTTAAAATCAACTTTTCTGCCCTGACCATCGGTTAAATGCCCCTCATCTAAAACCTGCAAAAACAAATTGAGAACGTTGGGATGGGATTTTTCAATTTCATCTAATAAAATCAAGGAAAAAGGATTTTCTTTTATTTTCGTAGTTAATAATCCTTCTTCTCCCGGAGCGCCAATTAGGCGGGGAATATCTCCGATTGCCTGAAACTCTGACATATCTAATCTGATCATTTTTTCTTCTGAACTAAAATATATCTCTGATATGGCTTTTGAAGTTTCGGTCTTTCCTACTCCGGTGGGTCCTAAAAACAAAAAGCAGCCCATTGGTCCTTTTCTGACCGTTACTTCGGTCCTGGCTCTCCTCAGGGCAGCCGAAACCTCGCTTACTGCCTCTTCCTGGTTAATAATTCTCTGATGAATTAAAATTTCCAGGTTTAGCAAAAGCTCTTTTTCCTTTAATTCTAATTCTCCAACCGGAACTTGAACTTTTTCAGAAATAATTTTCGCGACATGTTCCGGTAATAAAATTTTATCTTTTGTTGATTGGACTAAATAAACCACAATTTCGTCTAAAAGGTCCAGGGCTTTTTTAGGAAAGGGAACGGTTGTCAGATATCTTTTGCTGTAATTTACCGTTTCTCTTAATGCCGGATAGGAGATGAACTTTTTATATTTTTGTTCAAGAACCAGAGTTAAATTTTCTAAAAGTCTTATTGTTTCTTCGGCAGAAATTTCCGAAACTTCAACTTTTTCAAACAAAGACAGAACGGCTGGATTTTGTTCAATATAACGATGAAGTCCTGGAAAAGTGGTTATGGCTATAATCTGAAGTTGAGGAGATTTCAAAAATGGGGTTAGAATTCCAGAAATATCTATAATCCCCGGCCTCGTCAACTGACCAACAAAATTGTGAAATTCATTGATTACTAAAATAATATTTCCGGCATAGATCACTTCTCGGAAAATGCTATCCAAAACGGCTTCCACTTCTTCATGATTTTCAAATTGAGCCAGTAATGAAGGAATATCCAATTCAACCACTCTTTTATAATTCAAATTGGGAAAACTTTCTCCAAAAAGCGACCTCTGGACTAAGGCCCGGATGATTGCCCCCCGGCCAAACCCTGGCTCGCCAATCAGTAAAACATTTTTAATTTCAGTTCTCGATAAAACCCTTTCTACCTGTTCAATGGTGTCTTTGTGGCCGATAATTTCCTCAAATCCTTTTTTTCTGATATAATCCGTCCAATCAATGGAATATTTGTCTAAGGTTGCTGTGTAGCCAGCTGACCACTCTTTAGCTAAACTCCCCATTTTGGCTAAATTTCTGTATTCCCAGAATTTTTTTCTTTCGGCAATTTTTTCTTCAATGGATTCTAACCACAAAGTCAAATTTTCAATATCCTCCACTTTCAAGTCTGCATCAGCCAATATTTTTTTAAATATCAAATCATGTTGAGATAATGCCGTAATCATGTCTCCAATTTCAATTCTCAGATTTCCTTTCTTTTGAGCGATTTTAAAAGCTTCTAAAATCGCCGTCTTAAATTCACTTGAAAATTTTTTTTCGAATTTCGTACTTCTCTGAAGACTAAAATGAGCTTTCAGGATTTTCTTTATTTCAGCTATATTTAAAAGCGCACGGGAAAATACAAAATTTAGCTTTGGATTGCCGGATATCAGAAAATAAAACAGGGTTGAAGAATTAATTTCAGGAAATTTTTTTGCCCGGGAAAATCTGATTGATTTGTAAACCGCTTTAGCCACTTCAAAACTTAAAAAATCAGCCAGATTCAGTTCTTCAGGTTTGGAAACTGCCTTTTGAAGCGGATGCTCCAGCTTCGGTTTTTTTAGCTTCAAAGTAAAAAAAGTGAGCTTTTGCCAAAAAATAATGGTAAGGATCAGAGAGATTAAAGATGAACCTAAGATTTTTGAAAGTAAATATTTGGAGATATTATCGCTCACAAACCCGTATAAAACTATCAAAAGCGTAAAAAGAAATAAAACAAAAAATACTTTTTTTAAAAATCTGTCAAACCTAAAGTATTTTTCCAATTTCACCGCCCGAAAGATTGCTGTATTAAAAAGGTCGAAATTGAACATAGTTTTTTTAAACTAAAAACTGAAATCCAAAATAGATACCCCCTATTAATAAAAAC
>CAYHBF010000104.1:0-1840 GCA_964354835.1 uncultured Candidatus Saccharibacteria bacterium | reverse complement strand
GAGATGGGTCTCGGTGGCGGTTTCATGGCTAACTCCGGCGGCAACTGCGAGATCAAGAACTGCATCACTCAATACAATGCAGACGGGGTATGGATGGGCGGGAGTGGAGTTACGGCCTGCTCCGTCCACGACTGTATTGTCCGCTGGAACCATGAGCGCGGTCTTGCCTTCGAGTTGAATATCACTAACAGTACATTCTACCGCAACAACGTCTACCAAAATGGCAGAATTATCATGCTGTCTGGTGACGACTACGATGCGGGGATCAAGTTTTGGGACGGCCTGCCAACGTTCACCGCGCAAGGAAATGAGATTTACGAGAACTACATTCACGATCACCAGGTAGGATTCTGGCTCGACGGCGTTCAGCCTCCGACTCCTCTTCCATTCTTGTTTCACCACAACTGGATTGAGGACTGCGTTGGGCTTGGCGTATTTCTCGAACTTAGTAGTCATTGCCGTGTGTGGGCGAACGTCATAATCAACTGTGGGGGCAGTCAAGGTGAGGGTGAGGCATGGGGTCAAGGCGGAATTTCGATTAGTGGTCGTGATGAACCAGCGGGTACGGTTTGGTCAGTACATGACAATCTCATCTACAATAACACGATCTATGCCTGCAACATCGGAATTAACGTGTGGCAGAACTCCTCCGGCTATACGTCCAGCGGAATCTCCAATAACATAATCAAGAACAACGTTGTGACGGGTTCTATCACAAGGCCGTTGAGTTGCGGTCAGGGCGGGGACAATGATCCGGCTTGGAACAGTAGCGGGAATGTCTACCAGTACAACTGCTTCGGTCCACAGTCTACGAACTTCATTCGATGGGGGGGCTGGAACTTCTACTATTCTACCTATGCCGCGTGGGAAGCCAACACAACAGTCATCAAAGATGCAGGCACGACGCATTCGATCAACGCGGACCCCCTGCTGACGAATCCTGGCGCTGGAGACTTCACGCTTCAGGAAACATCCCCGTGCATTGATGCGGGTGCCGATCTCGGGACGGCATATCAGCAAGGATTGGGGGCAGTTTCTGTCTGGCCCAGTGCAGTTGTAAAGGTCGATCAGGAGACCCATGCAACGAGTTGAAGCGAGGCGATAGATGGCAATTGCACTTGTAGGTTCTGCAACCAGAACGGATTTCGCGTCCACCTCCAACCCGGCTCTTAACTATCCCGCCGAGGCGGTTGAGGGGAATCTCCTCCTCGCGTTCATCGGGACTCCGGCAACGCATACCGTTGGTGCCACCACCGGCTGGAACCTGATCGGATCACAGGCTGGGGGCACCGATTCTCAGTATGTCTTGCTCTGGAGAATTGCCGATGCTGACGATGAAACCAACCTGGCGTGGACGTTCACGGGTCTTATCACCTCGGCCCAGGTTGGCTCCGGGGTTGTCCTTGCGTACAGTGGGATTTACGCAGCATCTCCGGTAATTGCCAGTGCATCAACCTCGACAGCCGCAACTGATCCGTGGACAGTTTCCGGTCCGTCTATTACACCCGGACTTGACAACTCCCTCATCATTCAATTCATCGGGTGTGATCCCACAACTTCAGCATACAGCTTCACGGCTGACAGTTCTCCAGCCGGAGTGGAACTCTACGACGCAAAGGACGCCGGAAACAACGCCTACATTTACATTCAATCGTATCAGCAGACGACGAGTGCTGTTCTCGCCCTTGATGCCACGGGAGCCGTGAACGATTCCTACGCCCACTTCCAGATTGCGCTCACCGGAACCACAAACAGCAATCTGATTACGAAGAACGGTGCCACATTTACGCAGGATGCACACGACGCGAACTCGGGTACTTTCACCACCGATGCGTTTGCG
>CAYHBF010000103.1:0-4605 GCA_964354835.1 uncultured Candidatus Saccharibacteria bacterium | reverse complement strand
ACCTGAATAATCTCACCAGGGTATACCTCCCTGAGGATCTCTGTCTTATCATCATCAAAGGCAGCACCAAGGGCCAAAGATTCTGAGCAAACAGCACAATAACCCTTTTCGTTTCTGGCGATTGCTAACGAATTAAATCCTCGCGGATCTTTACAGGCAAAAACTCCATCAGTAGTAAGCACTATTAAAGTAAATCTTCCCCTAACCTCTCTTATAACCGTTGCTAGTCCTTCTGCAGGATCATCACTACCTCCAACCAGCCCGGCACACAGCCTAATATCTGAACCAAGAAGATAAGGATATTTTCTACTAAGCTCGCCTCTGTTGACTATCTTTACATCCCCGGCGATGGCAAAAGGACCAATTTTGGATTTTTCAATAAATTTTGGCTGAGAGTCAATATAGTCTACTCCTCCAATCGCTGTTTGAGATTCTAGAACATGAGGGTTTATTGATACAGCTTTTTGAATAACCTTATCAACGGTTCCCCCTTCCTCGTTTCTTTCGTTTACAATTCCATCTTTTGTTAAAAAGGCAATACCACTATACCTGTCACCCCTAATAGGTTGGAGGGGTGCTATTCCCCGTCTCATCTTCTCCAAACATTCCTCATTTAAACTCATTCCGATTCCAGCAGACATTTTTGTTTACCTCCCTTTCTGTTTTTTTTACGTTCATTCCGTATTCAAATGAAAAAGAGCGCTAACGCTCCCTCCTTTTTCTTTATACCACTTTCCTGTTTTATTTCAAATAGGCCGAATGTCGGCTTCTTCTTGCAGCTCTTTTATATTTTTGAATCCTTGTTTTTGGAGACTTTGTTTAACACCGACGATAAGTCTGGGAAGAAAATCATGGCCTGAGCCTCGATAAGGAACTTTAGTCACTATTCCTTCGGCAATTTTTATTTTTACTTTATCTACAGCGTATCTGACGGCTGAAGTTCCTTCCATTGCCTCCAAAGATCCCATTCCTCGATATTTCTTTACCATTCGGTTTTCTTTGTAATCAAATTCTTTTTCACCGGGCGATTCATCTAAACCGGCCAATACCGAACCCATCATCACTGTTTGGGCTCCCAAAGCCAAGGCCTTAGTTATATCTCCTGGTTTTGCTATATTCTGGTTTATATCATCAATAATTTTTATTCCACCATCAGCAATTAATGGCATAAATCCATATTTTGATTCTAATTTTTTAGCTTCTTGACAACAATCCCAGACAGCTGAAGCCTGAGCCCTCCCTGTACCTAACTCTTGCTGAGTAATACAGGCAGCTCCTGGCCCCATGCCAATTTTAATAGCATCACAACAATCAAACCCTTGTTCAATTATTTTTCTAACCACTTCAGCTGAAGCAACGTTTCCCATGATTACATCTAAAGCTGGGAAGTTTTCTTTGCAATATTTGGCGATTTCTAATTGTTCTTTAAAAACGACGCTTGCCTCAATATTAATTCCGTCTGCATCGGCATCAAATGCTTTTCCAATTCTTTCTTTGGCTAACTTTAATCTCCCTTCGATAGCAATAAAGGTTCTCAGTTGTTTGTTTTCATCTTTGGTTGCTAAAGGGTAATTTTCATTTTTTCTTAAATCTGAATCGGTCACCAAAGCCACCACCCTGTCCTCCTCGTCAATAATCGGCAAAGTATCGAGGTTATTTTTTCTTATTATTTCATTGGCTTTTTTCAAGTCGTTTTTGTCAGCTGTTTCTGACTTATTGGCAACTATCAATCTTTCTCTCGGTGTCATTACTTCCTTTAATTTTGTCTCTATATCTTTTCGGTATCTGACATCGCGGTTAGTAACAATTCCCACTAACTTTGAATCTAAAGTTCCGTCTTCCGTTATTGGCACACTAAAAAATCCGTATTTATCATTAACATCATAGACATCTTTAATTGTATTTTGGGGAGATAAAACAACCGGATTAAAAACAAATCCAGCTTCAAACCTTTTTACCTTTTCTACTTCTTCAATTTGTTCATTAATAGTTGGAAAGTTATAGTGAATAACACCCATTCCTCCGTAAAGAGCCAAAATAATTGCCATTTCGGCTTCGGTAACCGTATCCATGGGAGCTGAAACAAAGGGAGCTTTAAGTAGTATTCGTTTAGTAAAATGAGTAGTCAAATCAACATCATCCCTTTCAAAATCGGGCAGGCGATTAGGAATTAAGGTAATGTCTCTATACCAGAATTCCTTATTTATTAAATCTGGATGTAATTTTGCCATGGGAATCTATTATTATACCTTCTTTTTTTAATAAGGCAATTTTTCTTTTTGCTCCGTATTTGTATCCGCCGATTCTGCCATCTGACCTTATTACTCGATGGCAGGGAGTTTTGGTCCGCCAGCTGGCGGATTGATTTAAAACATTTCCTACTGCCCGCCAAGCCCGGGACGAGCCCGCCAGTTTGGCAATTTTCTTATAAGTTAATACTTTTCCTTTCGGAATTTTTCTTACAATTTTATAGACCCGAGCCGCAGCGAAAGGTGAAAAAGAGGATTTATCCTCTTTGACTGCTCGTTTTTGTAAGGAAGTCATTCGCTTTTTTGAGTATTTCTTTGGCATTTTTAAAAGTTAATTTTTCCAAGGCTTTTTCATAAGGCAACCATTCATAGTCAATGTGTTCTTCAGAAATTTTTACATCTCTGGTTTTTGTCTCAGCCAAATAAAAAGTGACGAATTTTAAAATATTTTTACTCTCCCATTTAAAAAAATATTTGATGGTTTCCTTAAATCCTTCTATAAATTCAATATCCTTTAATCCGGTTTCTTCTTCAACCTCTCTTTTAACCGTATCTTCCAGTTTTTCCCCTTTTTCAATGTGTCCTTTTGGTAAATCCCAATATTCCTTCGGCGATTTAGTATTTGATGGATAATGTAAAAGTAAAAAAATGGATAAGCCGTTTTCCTTTCTAAAAATTATTGCTCCGGCCGATTTCTCAATTGGCATGGTGGTGATATTTTACTTAAAATATTTTAATAATTTTTCTAATGGCCAACAATTTATAATATCTCCTTTTTCAGCCCAGCCGCGGCGGGCCTGGGCAATACCAAATTCCATAAACCTCATTTGGTCTTTATGATGGGAATCGGTATTAATTATCATTTTCACGCCGACTTCTTTTGCCCTTCTGATATTTTGGTCATTCAAATCTAATCTTTCAGGATAAGAATTTATCTCTAAAATTGTGCCCGTTTCTTTAGCTACTCTCAAAATTTTGCCAAAATCAATTTGATATTCGTCTCTCCTTTTCAAAATTCTGCCCGTGGGATGAGAAATGATGTCAACGTGCGGATTTTTCATTGCTTTAATTATCCTTTCTGTCATCTTAGTTTTTTCCATCTTAAAATTAGAGTGAATACCGGCAATAACATAATCTAACCTTTTTAACGCCTCATCTTTTATATCAATTGAACCATCATTCAAAATATTAGCCTCGCAACCCTGTAATATTTTGAATCCCGCGCCAGAACCTTTAGTTCGGTACGGGGCAAGTTTTTCATTTAATTTGTCTATTTCTTTTCTTTGTTGGGCTAATTTTTTTTTATCCAATCCATGTTCAATCCTCAAAAATTTTGTATGGTCTGAAATGCCAATATATTCATATCCCATCTTTTTTGCAGTTTCAGCCAATTCTTCAATCGTGTTTACACCTCCGTCCCAATTGGAATGGCAATGCAAATCACCTCTGATATCTTTATAATCAATTAATTTTGGCAACTTATGCGAAAGGGCAGCATTAATTTCTCCCTGGTCTTCTCTCATTTCTGGCGGCATCCAATCCATTCCAAGGGTTTTATAAATTTCTTCTTCGGTCTTGCCGGCAATCATTTTTGGTCCGCGAAACAAACCATATTCCGAAAGCTTCAATCCCAAATCTTGAGCAATTTTTCTAGTAGCGATATTATGTTCTTTTGAGCCGGTAAAATATTGAAGGGCTGAACCATAACTTCTGGCCGGAACTACCCTTATATCCATATCAAAACCCTCTTTCGTTCTAACCGAGGCCTTGGTGGTTCCCTTGCCCCAAATTTTAATTATTCCCGGTAAAGAAACAAAAAAATCCATTATTTTACCCGCCGAAGCTTTAGCGAAGGCGGGCTTTTTAGATTCTTTAACAGTGACCAAGAAATCAACATCACCAATGGTTTCTTTCATCCGCCTAACAGAACCTGCCGAATCAACCTTCTCCACTGCCTTTAAACTTTTTAATTTCTGACAGACCTCTTTTGCTCTTGGCAAAATCTCTCCCAATAAAAATCTACCTTTTGACCTTTTCAAAAACTCAATTCCTTCCAAAATGTTTTTTTCAGTTTTTTCTCCGAAACCGAATAAAGGAGAAATTTTTTGGGATTTGGCTGTTTTTTCTAAATCTTTTAAATTTCTGATTTCTAATTTTTGATATAAAACTTTTATTCTTTTGGGACCCAAACCTTCAACCCGCATTAATTCTTCCATATTTACTGGCGTTTTCTTTTTCAGGGTCTCATAATATTTTATTTTCCCGGTCTTTAGATATTCTTCAATTTTGTCGGCGATGCTCTCGCCCACTCCGGGAATTTTTAATATAGCTTCTCTGCTTCCTTCTTTGTAAATTT
>CAYHBF010000102.1:0-2097 GCA_964354835.1 uncultured Candidatus Saccharibacteria bacterium | reverse complement strand
TTGCTTGTTTTTATTTTTATTATTATTAATGTGGTTCTGGGATTTTTTCAGGAGTCTAAAGCAATGAGGGCGGCGGAAATTCTTAAAAAATATGTATCCTTGGAAGTGAGGGTAAAGAGGGGCGGCAGGGAAAAAACAATTGACCAGAAGTTTTTGGTTCCGGGCGATATCGTTCTAATTGAAGCGGGCAACATTGCGCCGGCTGATTTGAGAATAATAAAAGCAAAAAACTTAGTTATTAATGAAGAGGTTTTAAGCGGAGAGTCAACACCTTCGCTAAAAGACAACCAGTCTCTTTCAGAAGAAACAAAAGAGATTTTTCAGGCGAAAAACATTATTTTTATGGCTAGTTCTGTTATTTCCGGCAAAGCCGAAGGGGTAGTGGTGGGAACCGGAAAGAAAACTTTTTTTGGCGAGGTGGCTAAATTAATTGGAGAAACAAACCGGAAAACCCTTTATGAGAAAGACATAGTTAAACTTTCCCGGCTGATATTAAAAATAGTAGTTGCTTCAATTATTATTCTTTTTTTTGCCAACCTGATTGTCAGAGGCACAAATAATTTCTTTGATTTTATGATATTCTGTATCGCTTTGATAGTAAGTATTATTCCGGAAGCCTTGCCTTTGGTAGTAACCTTTTCTCTTTCCAACGGAGCAGTAAAATTAGCCAAGAGCAAAATGGTTGTTAAGCGGCTTTCAGCTATTGAAGATTTGGGTAATATTGAGATATTATGCTCTGATAAAACCGGCACTCTGACCGAAAATAAACTTTCTCTTAAGGAAATTTTTTCTTCCGACAAAGAAAAATGCCTGCTTTATGGCTTATTGTCTTCTTCTTTAATGAGAGAGGAAATTGAATCGGCTAAAAACCCTTTTGATACCGCCCTTTTTAAAAACGCCTCTCTGGAAAATAAAAACCGCCTTTCTGATTTCAAAGTTATTAGCGAGATTCCCTTTGACAATGACCGGCTGAGAAACAGCGTTCTTTTAAAAGATAAAGAAGGAAAAAAGATCTTAATTGTCAGGGGGGCTCCCGAAGCGGTTTTAAAAATTTCTTCCCGAGAGAAAAATCCCCAAATAGAAGAAAGAATTAAGAAAGAAGGCGAAGAAGGAAAAAGAGTTTTAGCCCTCGCTTTTAAAGAATTCCAAGGGGAGGGATACTCAGAGGACGATGAAAAAGATTTAACCTTTCTGGGTTTTTTCTCTTTTGTTGATCCTCTGAAAAAGACAGCCAAAGCAGCCATTGAGCTGGCAAGTCGATTAAACGTGCAAGTCAAAATTTTAACCGGCGACGCAGCGGAAGTAGCCGGAGCAGTGGGCCGGGAGATAGGCTTAATTAAAGGAGCAGGAGAAGTTATTATTGGCGAAAAGCTGGATTCTTTAAACGAAGAGGATTTTAGCCAAGCCTGCGAAAGGTTTAATGTTTTTGCTCGGCTTTCCCCCAAGACAAAATTTCAAATTGTTGAAACTCTTCAAAAAAAGTTTGAGGTTGGTTTTTTGGGCGAGGGAATTAACGATGCTCCATCGCTAAAAATAGCCAATGTTGCTATTGCTGTTAGGGAAGGGGCGGATATTTCCCGCGAAGTTTCAGATATTATTCTGCTTCGAAAAGATTTGAGAGTGATTATCAGCGGGATTGAAAAGGGGAGGAATATTTTTTCCAATATTAACAAGTATATAAAATGCACTTTAGCTTCCAATTTCGGCAATTTTTATTCTATTGCCGCGATTTCTCTTTTTATTCCTTTTCTTCCCATGCTGCCCATCCAGATTTTACTGGTTAATCTTTTATCCGACTTTCCTTTAATTGCTATTACTTCGGACAAGGTGGATATTGACGAACTAAGAAGGCCGAAAGCTTATCAATTAAGTCATTTAATCCGCCTGATTATTTTTTTAGCCTTAGTCAGCACAATTTTTGACTTTATCTTCTTTTTTATCTTCTATAAAAGCGGCGCCTCCAATCTTCAAACCCTTTGGTTTGTTGAGAGCATTTTAACCGAGATCGCTCTTATTTTTTCTATCAGAACCCGCCTCTTTTTTCTTAAAACAAAAACGCCGAGCCGTTCTCTGGTTTTTTTCTCTTTTTTGGCCGTG
>CAYHBF010000101.1:0-3661 GCA_964354835.1 uncultured Candidatus Saccharibacteria bacterium | reverse complement strand
AGGGCTCCTTTTTTGGAAAAAGCAAAGTCAGCTGATAAAGATTATTTGTTAATTTAATTAAAAAATCCTTATTCATGAGGACGTTTTTTCACTATACCAAAAATAAAAAAAGAGGTCAAAGCCCCATTCTGCTGTATCATTCCGAGACCCGCAAGAACGAAGAAGAACCAAAAAACCGCCCGACCTGTAAGGTATAGGGCGATTTTTTGAAATATAATTTAAGTAAATTATGCCGCCTTTCCTTCCGATTTAACCGCCAAAAGCGGAACAACTAAAATAAGGAGGTAACCCAACCACATTTCCCAACGAGAGAAAAACTCCCAACCAGTAAAACGGGCTGTTATTAACGCATCCAAAATTAAACCGACAATAACCCAAGAAAAACTGTATTTCAACATTTCCTTTATAGCAGAAATATTAAGACTTTTGGCCAATAAAAAAGCGGCAATTACCACTGCTAAAGTTGTTATTCCTTGAACAATTATTTGAGACGAAACTTTAAAACCAACGAACAGAGAAACGACAATAAAAGCAACACCCCATATTACTCCTCCGTATCCTAAAAACTTGCAACATTTCTTCATAGTTTATTTTAATAAATTTTAATGAATTTTCCGACCTTTTTGTATTCCCCTATTCTACCAAAAAACCGCCCAAATAAATAGGCGGATTTTCTATTCCTAGATTAAAGATTATTCTTTTATGAATTTCCTCCCTGAAATTTCCTCCAGCATCTCCAAAGTAGCTTTCACGGAAGGATTATCCGTATTTTTAAAAATTAGTCCTTTGCCGTATTTTTCTATTAAAGGACTAAAAAACTCATCTCCCCAAGAAGGAGAAAAAGTTAACACTCCTTCAAAATCAATCTCAATTTTTTCGCCGCTTTTTTTATTCCTTAAAGCCGGCTGGAAAGCTAAAAACGCCTCTTTGCCCATTTGGCGAGATGTAAGCGTTGTGCCGAATTTTTTCATTTTTATAATCATAATCAAAAAGAAATTAAGGCAAAGCAGCCGTGAAAATTGTCTGCCGTATTTGTTATTTTTAAATCGGGGTTTTTCCCCCTTATTTGCAGCTTGGCATCTCCGCTTTGAAAAAGCAAATCTATCTGATTTTCGGAGATAATTTTTCTTACGTATTTTAACCCGTTTCCCCTGGACTCGGGCGCCCGGCCGGAAATTATTTCAGTGAAAGCAACCCTCAATGCTTCTTTATGATTTTTTAAATTCGGCCTTACCCTTTTTAAGGTTTCCAGAACCCCCAATCCTCTATCCGCTAGAACCACCTGCTTTCTATTTAAATCATAGCCAAAGAAAATCCCGGGCACGTCAATCCACTGCCCTAAATTATGAGCGAAAGAATTATCTCCTATTTCTCCAGTTATGGAGACAATTAAAGAAAAATTTTTCTTGGTCGCTTCGTTCTTGATCATCAAATCTTCCATCTTTATCAGACGAGCCTGAAACACTGAACTGTTTTGGCAATAAAATTCTTCAGGGAACTTTTTATTAAAAACCGCCCAATCATGCGCAAGCTTAAACAAATCATCCGAAAACGTTTCTACGTCTTTTTTATATATAACAAAATTACGCCCCATTTTTTGAGCTCGAATTTTTCCGCTCTTAATCTTTTTAAAAACAGCTATTCTGCTAATGCCTAATTTTTTAGCTAATTCGCTGGTTGTGAAAAATTCTTTTGATTCCATATCTTTTATTTCAAGTTAACATATGTTAACTATCGTGTCAATACCCTACAAAAAACCGCCCATCCGTCAGCTGACGGAAAATAGGCGGGAAACGGGGCGGTCTAGTGGACAATGCGAAACCCCGTAGTGAAGCGAAGCTTCTACTACTAGAGTTAGAACCTGTTTTAGCTATTAACCTAATAACCTTTCGGACAATTAATCAGTATGTCTAACAAATAACTCCTTGGCCAAGAGGCTATACCACTCTCTATATCTCCCATAATTTTCATATATAGTGGTGGGCGAAGAGCACAATAAATCATATTCTGAATATCTTTTGCCCCCATCTGTTTTTCTTGTTTTTGAAAAGATGGTAATAGCGAAATTTTAAATTCTATTTGCATACGGAATAAATTTAAAATAGGAAGTAATATGAAAGACATTAATAAAAATATTGCCAAAGATTTCTTCCAATCAATTAGAAGAACTTTTCTTGTTATTAAGTAAAAAACTGCAAATAAAACAGCGGTGAAGATTAAAAATTTTACAAATTTGAAATAAAATGAAAATATAAAAATCTCAGAAATTGAATAAAGTATAACAACACAAATATAATATAACAAGATAACCTTTAGAAGGGCTGTAAATTTAATTAATTTATTAAATTTTCTTAATAAGAAATAAATCACTCCAATTACTATCAGCAGCATTAGAAGGAATGTAGATATTTCTAAGAATATTGTTAAAAAACCTGGGCCCGGGCAATTCATATTATTTACATTTAATTATTATTACTTTATTCTACCAAAAAACCGCCCATCCGTCTTCGCCAGTTGGCGAAGACGGAAAATAAGCGGAAATCATAAGTTGCTACAGCGCTGTAGATGGAACATCTTTTTGATATAATATATATATTAGAAAAAATGGTTCTTTAGGGCAGACCCTGTGAAAACGGGAATACCCATATAGAGGGGGAGGTTCTAAAAGGAGCGAGGAAGATCAGGGCGGATAGACATGTTAAGATCTCGGCAGTCATGAGGGCCATGGTTCAGTGCAACAAAAGGTGCATAAATTTCAAACTAAGAAAAACCTGTCCAACGGAAAAAACAAAAAATAGAAAATAGAAAATAGAACCTTCCCCTCCCCCCTTAACAAAATAAAATTATCAAAACGAAATTCTACCAAAAAACCCTTGCCCGCCAAAGCCCAAAGAGCGTAGGAGGGGCCCCCTTGGCGATTTTTGATTCGGTCAATCTATGAACGAGGAGTTAAAGCTTTTTTTTGCGTCGCATAATTAACGGCCGTATTGATTGACTTATTATTCCTTATGTGCTAATATTACACACGTAAGATAGTTGCCTAATAGAAATTTAGTCGAGTTTATTCAGGAAACTAAGCTTTAGGATAAAACCTTAAAATATAATAATTAATTTATTTACCATAAATATGGAAGGAACAATTAAAACTCTTATTTCAGACAAAGGGTTTGGATTCATTACCATTGAGGGAGAAGAGAAAGATCTATTTTTTCACAAGAATGAAGTCAAAGGAGTGACCTTTGAAGAGCTAAAAGTGGGAGACAAAGTATCTTTTGAGAAAGCTGATTCTCCAAAAGGACCCAATGCAACAAACGTAACTCGCATTTAAGAATCCGCTCTGTAAAATAAGACAACAAAAAACCGCCCGACACTTTAGCGTATAGGGCGGTTTTTTGGTAAAATAGAGAAATGAAAGATGAATTTGTATTTTTAACATCAGCTTCCGAAGCAGAGTGTGAACTTATCTACCAAAGACTAACAGAAGCTAATATAAAATATGAATTAAGAGAATATACCGAAGGTTTTATCTTTGACCTTTATGGAGGTCATTCTCCTATAGGTAAGAGAATTTTTGTCCTAAATTCTGATTTAGAAAGATCAAGAGAATTATTAGGTATAAAAGACCAGAAATTTTCGCCGAGCAAAGCAAAAGTTTATTTAA
>CAYHBF010000100.1:0-14574 GCA_964354835.1 uncultured Candidatus Saccharibacteria bacterium | reverse complement strand
TTTGGTAAAAAAATCTGGCTGGGTCTCCGCGTCAACTTTTGTTTGATATATCCCGTCACTACTGGTTGCTATAGGGTTCACCAACCTAAAGTCTTTACGCGCCAAAGCCTGCTCCTTTTCCAAAAGTTCCTGAGCTTTATTAATGGCCTCGGAATTAGTCTGGCTGTCAACCAGCATTGACTGACTACCGAATGAAACTAAAATCACGGCCGACAGGCATATAACCAGTACGGCCATGGCAACCAACAGTTCAACCGTGGAAAAACCTTTTTTGCTCTCTGAAACGTGATTGTAATTCATGATATAGCTACCAATTAATTCTGCCCTCCTGATTAATAGATATTGTGGTGGAAGAAATACCATCGCTTAAAACTATCTCCCCGGTTGGACTGGCGTTGCCGGTTAACTGGTCAAAAATGATTTCGTTTAAACCGCTTGTTGTTATTGACGAACTTTTTTGAACCATCAAATCCTGAGGCTGTGGTGAAATAAAGGAATCACCTTCAAAGATAATATATTCCGTTCCATTAAAATAAAATCCGTGTTTAGTATTGTTAACATTATTTATCGCCTGGCTTCTGGCTTTTTGCAGAATGCTGATTAAGGTATCTCTTTCTGTTTTTAAAGAATTTCTGCGATAGGAGTCAAAGCCGAGAGCAACGGTAAAAGCAAAAATCATCGCAATTATGGATACGACTAAAAGTATTTCAATTAAAGTGAACCCTTTTTTATCTAGCTTGGAGATGTTGGGTAACTCCATATATAGGCGTAATAATTGATATAACCACAGTCCCCACTATAATTCCCATAAATATCATTAGAAATGGCTCCAAGATGTTAGACAGATTTTTGGTCATTTCATCAACCTCTTCCTCATAAAATTCCGCCAAATAAAGTAATGAACCGCTCAAGTTCCCCGTCACTTCCCCGATAGACAACATCTGGGGCATTAGTATGGGAAAAAAACGGGGAAAATTTTCAAACTGGCTTGAAATTTTCTTGCCTTTTAAAATGTTTTCACTCATCTTTTCAAGCATTCTTCTATAAACCAAATTGGGCGTTGTCTCGGCGGTTATTTTCATTGATTCAATCAGTTGAACATTGCTTTTTAAAAGCACCCCCAGCGTCCGAGAAACGTTGGCGAGATTATAATTTTGCAAAATTTGGCCGATTATCGGAATTGAAGGAGTGATATTGTTAATGAAGAAACTAACTTTGGATAATTTTGATATAAAAATCATCGCCACGCTGAAAACTATTATGCCTAACAAAACATAAAGACCGTAGTTTATTAAAAAACCGCTCAAATTAATAATAAATTTAGTTGTAATGGGCAGCGGGACATTCAAACTTTTGAGAATGGGCAAAATCTTGGGAAAAATAAAAACAATTAAAACAACAGTGATGCTAATTGTGACTAGAGCAATAAAGATAGGATAGACGAACGCTCCAACTACCTTGCGTCTGAGCAATCTTCTTTTTTTCAATTCTTCAGCCAGATAATTTAAATTTTGATAGAGCAATCCGGTATTTTCTCCAATGCGAATGACATTTATTATGAAATCGCCAAAAACATTTCTAAAGGGCCGCAGGCTGGCATGGAGTGACTGTCCGTTGGTAACGCTCTCAATTAAACTTTCGATAATTTTTTTCTGGTACTTTGATCGGGTTTGGTCTTGAATCATCCTCAAACTCTGTAAAATCGGAATGCCGGCTTTCAATAAGTAAGAAAGACGCTTGACGAAAAGCTCTTTATCATGGGACGACAAATGATTTAGAAAACTTATCCTGATTTTATTTTTAGTTTTCGGGGGATTTTGTGGAATCAAATTATCTGCCTTCGGTGAAGAAGGCATTTTTGCGGAAAGTTTCCTTTTACGAGTTAAAGATTTTTTAAAAGGTGAAAGATTACTCATTTATTACTCTTAAAAGCTCCTCAATAGTAGTTCTTCCATTACGGACTTTTTGGAAACCTTCTTCGAGCATTGTGGTCATGCCGTTTGCAATTGCAATTTGTCTTAATTTATTAGACGATTCGCGCTGTAAGATGACTTCTCTGATTAAATCATTGGTTTCTAAAACTTCATTGATGCTAATCCTTCCTTGGTAGCCAGTCTGGTTACACTGAGGGCAGCCTTCACCCCGGTAGAAAACCTCTGCGCTTTCTAAAAGTTTTTGAGGTATTGTTTCCGATAAACTTTTATTTTCGGCTTCAGTTAGTTTGTAGGAAATTTTACAGTGATTGCAAATTTTTCGAACCAATCTCTGAGCAATGACTAAATTAACAGTTGAAGCAATTAGAAACGGCTCTATCTTCATATCAAGCAGACGAACAACGGCAGTGGCTGCATCAGTTGTATGAATACTGGAAAGAAAAAGATGACCAGTTAGGGCGGTATTTACGGCTAAACTTGCCGTTTCAAGATCCCGAATTTCTCCCACCATAATAATATTGGGGTCCTGGCGCAAAATTGAACGAAGACCATTGGCAAAGGTCAGTTCGGTTCTGGAATTAACCTGAATTTGCGTAATATCTTCAATGGCATATTCTACAGGGTCTTCAATTGTAATAATCGAACGCTCTTTATTATTGAGTATTTTGATAAGAGCATAGAGAGTTGTAGTTTTGCCGGAACCGGTGGGACCGGTAGCTAAAATCATACCCCAGGGTTTACTTAAGGCTTTTTTAATTTTTAAAACCTCATTTTCGTCAAACCCCAATGTCTCTAAGGTAAATTCTTCCATTTTGTCACCCAGTAAGCGCAAAACGGCATTTTCTCCCTGATAAGTCGGAGCAATAGAAACTCTAATATCTATCAAATTTCCTGTTTTCATCCGCTGACTAAAGCGACCGTCCTGAGTCGCCTGGTGTTCATCGGTCCGCAAACCGCAAAGAATTTTGATTCTGGAAATTATCTCGGGATGAATTTTTTGAGGAAGGATACTAATATCTTGTAAAACCCCGTCAATCCGAAACCGAATCTTCGATCCATCCTCTAATGGTTCAATGTGGATATCGGAAGCCTTCAGACTATGGGCACTTTCAATAAGATAATCAAGCGTATTGATAATAGAAAGCTCCACTTGTTGGGCTAATTTTTTCTCGATGGTTTTATAGTAATTGATACTACTGTCTTTCATATATGATTTTTTATAGCATTATCCAACCAATATTGTCAATAAAACAATTAAAAACCGCCAATCTGCAAGATATAGGGCGATTTTTAATTTTATTTAAACCGAGGAATAGTCAGCTATTTACCTATTGAACAATTTTAGCAGCCAGCCAAATAAACTGAACTTACCTTCTTGTGCCTTAATAAAGTTCTCAATTCTTGTTTGTTCTTGCTCTAGTGCCTGAATTTGTGCTTGAATTGTGGTTGTTGCGGTAGTTGTAGCGGTACCAGTAGCATTCGTACCGGTAGCATTTTGGATTAGCCTAGTTAACTGGGCTATTCTATTCCTCGTATGAACCATCTCGCTTCTTAAAGCACCCAGATTTTTATAATCCGAACCGATTAAAAATATTTTTATTTTGCCTCTGTTATTAATTTTGGTTATTGCCGCCGTTGTCGTTGTGTCAGAATCATTTTGTTGCTGGGCAATAACTCTGACCTGTTTTCCTATCCCCCCCTCTGTGCTGCTGGCCGCCTTCAAAAGGTTCTGAACAAAGTTTGCCACTACGCTTCGATGAGCTATAGCATTAAGCTGTCCCTTGCTGCTGGTAGCATCCTCATCATCATCTTCGCTGGTCGCGTTATTGGTATTTGTACTATTTTGTACCTGATTTTGGTTTTGCTTGGCAATAGCTACCGTAACTAACGAAAAAATAATCGCGATTGCTATAAAAAATACGAATAACGATTTGCCTTTAATTTTAAACACAGCTTTTTACCTCTGTTAAATTCTACAAAGCGGAAACCGCAGAGTAGTTGCTTAACGCGGCCTTAATTATTACCTAATTTTATTATATCTTTATGTTAAAAATCGTCAATACTGTAAATGGGGCGATTGTATTCTTACATTTTTACCTAAAATTGCGAGGCGAAGGAAGAAGACGAGTTCTAACTCATCTTCTTCCTCCCCTCTTGGTGTGCTCCCGTAAGCTATCTATTTGAGTGGCGGCTCAGCAAAGGCATCGGCTATATTATTCAGGGTGGCTATCCGCTTAAGCCGTGCTTCGATGACGGAATTGTTCGCTTTGATATCCGTCTCATTTTTGGCTTTCCGCCTGTCTCTTTCGACCGCTATTTTAGCGATCTCTTCCCTTGTTTTCTTCCCATCCTCCAAGTCGGCGATTGTGATGCCTTCATTGGCTTTCCGAGCCGCGAAGTTGTCCGCCCCAAGAGCAGCTACTTCAGTCTTAACCTCTTGGGCGACATTGTTCTTCACCTCCAGGGCGAGCAGGCATGCCTGTAACGTGGGCATGTCGAATTTCTCGACACGGGCGGCCACGTCTTCGGCCTGCCTTAGGCCGAACGCTTTCTCTGGTTTCTTGCTTCCAAATATTTTTTTCAACTCAAGATACCTCCTTTCACTTTGATTTTCTACGAGAGCCACTTCTTTTATTTGCGATTATTATGTAATATAATTATAAACTTGTCAATAGAATTGGCGTGGTCTGTCCCCATTTGAGCAATCCCCTATTTATATTTTGAATTTATTCGCCAATTTACCAATCAAAAGAATTTCTTTCTTTTCATTTTTAACGACATTCATAATCCCGATAATGCTCAAAACCAACCAGAAAATTCCGGCAAGATTTCCCAAAATCAAGAGAATGGGAACTACAGCCACTATAATCCAGGTAATTACTTCACTGGCAAACAAAACCAGCCCCTGCTTTAAATGGAATTTCACAAATTCGTCTTGCGTCTTATTCAAAAACGGAATAAGGCAAAGCGGCCCGATATAACTGATCAAGGCCATTATGTTTATTTTGTCTTTTGGCGACTTTAACTGTTCTTTTGGTTCTATTGGTTCTATTTTTGGTATTTCTTCCATAGATTTTTTAGTTTTTTAAATTAATTAATAATGCTTCGACCAACAAAAAAGGGTATCTTCCTTCAGTATACCCTTTTTGATTTTCTACTTCAATTCCACTTTTGCACCGGCTCTTTTAATCATAAAAACAATGTTTTCGTTAGAGTTTTGATATTGGATTTTAAGAGTGGGGTGATGGCTCTGCCAAACTCTAAAAACTTCGTCGGCAAACGCTTGGCCGATGGTTCCAATATTGCGGAAATCAAGGATAATTGTTTTAAATTTTTCAAGGCCGATTAAAATTCTTCTCGCCTGGGATCTGGAGATATAATTTGTATCGGTTTTATATAATTTAACAACTACTTCTGTTTTTGCGAATTCAAAGGTTTCTCCAGCGTATTCTTTAAAAATATTTTCGAGCCGGCGTTTAGATCCTACTCTAACGAAAAATGTTATTTTTGTTCCTTTTAATTTTTTAATATCCTTAATGAAGAGATCGTTTAAAATATTATCAAATATTAATTTTTTATTCGAACCCTGTATTATTAATTTATCAACCACGCGGGATGTAAAAAAAATCCCCTCTCCGCTATGTTCTTTTGGAGCGGTGGTTAATTTACCCTTAGTTAATTCCTGGATTGCCTCCAATTCGTTTTTTAATTTCCGCTTTTTTATAATGCTGTTAAAAATTCCTATTCCCGCGTCAATTAAATCGATCTGGATAAAATTTTTATCCCGACTCGCGGAAATATCAATTTTTTCCGATTTTGAATGTTCAATAGCATTATTCAGCATTTCAGTAAAAGCATAGTCAACAATCAAAGCGATATTTTCAGATAAGTTTAAAAAAATTCCGGTATCTTTCTTTATTTTATCTAAAGTTTCGTCTTCTGAGAGATTCTTGTTCTTTAGGACATAATGACTGCTTAAAATTTCTTTTTTTGCTTTTAAAATTTTGTTTTTATCCGGTAACACATAATGAGCGCGGTTAGCTTTTCCAACTAGTATAATTTTTTCATCTTCTTTCAATTCCTTTAAAAAGCGGTTTATATAAGTGCGGGAAAAACCCGTTTTTTCGGTGATATCGGAAATTTTAACTTCCCCGTTTTTATTTAATTTTTCTAAAATAATTTTTTTAATATCCATAAATTTTATCCTAATTTTTTGTTGATAACTTTATCATAAATCCAAGTTTAAAAGTTGTCAACAAGTTGTCAACAAAAGAATCTTCGGTAAACAAAAAGAAAACGAGAGAAATATCCCCCGTTTTCTTTTATATTTCTGCGGTTTAAATTACTTCAATTCCACTTTTGCGCCGGCTGCCTCAAACTTTTTCTTCAACTCCTCTGCCTCTTCTTTCTTTACGTTTTCTTTCACCACTTGCGGACCGGTAGCAGCAGCGTCAACCAAATCTTTGGCTTCTTTTAAACCCTTTTCAGTAATGTCCCTGACAACCTTAATCACTTCAATCTTTTTGTCGCCAACAACATTCAAAACAATGTTAAAAACGCTCTTTTCTTCTACCTCTGGGCCAGCGCCCGGAGCTCCGGCTGCTGGAGCAGCGGCAACGGCTACTGGAGCTGCGGCAGACACTCCGAATTTCTTTTCCAAAACTTTCACCAATTCGGCCAAATCCAAAACTGAAAGCTTCTCAATTTCTTCTACTAATTTTTTGAATTTTTCCGGTACTTGAACTTTTTCTTCCGCCATAATTTTAATTATTTTTTAATAGCATTTAATACATATAATAGACCTTTAATGTTTCCTTGTAAAACATTTACAAAATTTGATATTGGTGTTGACAGACTCCCAACCAATCTCGCCAGAAGTTCTTCTTTTGATGGAAGTTGAGCCAAAGCAGTAATTTCTTCAGCCGTTCTAATTTTCTTTTCAAAGTAGCCTCCTAAAATTTTTAGATTCTGGTTTTCCTGAGAAAATTGCCAAGCTAATTTAGCTGGTGAAAATTCATCTTTCAAACCGAAAATTACGGCAATTTCTCCTTTTATTTTTTTAAATTCAACTTCAAGGCCCGCCTTTTTAAAAGTCATTCCCAATAGGGTTTTTTTGGCTACCTTTAATTCGTTGCCAACTGCCTTCATTCTTTTTCTTAAACCAGAGAAGTCCTTTACTTTTAAACCGGTAAAATCAACAAAAACCATTGATTTTTGCTCTTCAATTTTTTCTTTCAAATCGTCAAGAACTTTTTGTTTTTGTTCTTTTGTTTGCGCCATAGTAATTAAAATAAAAAAATCTGCTTCCGCCCCGCTAAGCAGGGCTTCCGCAGACATAATTGTTCGATTTACGAAATCGAACAGTTGTTTATCCTCGGTAGGTTTTACGCCATTCTGGCTACCCACTGTCTGCGGATATTACTAATATTATATTGTTAAAAAAATATTGTCAATAGCAATAAAAAAAGAGGGGTTAAAGAAAAGCCTAGTATGATCTCTCTATGTCCCTCTTAAACTCTTAATAAACTTATTTTGTCAAGTTGCTGTTGCCCGCCCACTGGGAACAAGCGTGCTGTATGAAGTGCCGAGCCAAGGCTCTCCCCAACTAAACCTGTTCCCAGTGACGAGGAGAGAATCCTCAACGAACGGCGGACATTTTCTTCTATATCATAACCAAAAAGTAAAGTCAAGTAATCCCCTAGAAAAGACAGGGCTTCTAGTGAAATAAAAAATTCGGCGGCGACCCCTAAAGATCGCCGCCTTCTTAGCGAGCAGCATACGAAGTCATCTTTGAGAAAAAGCCATCTCTCGTACAGGAAGACCATTCTGGACCTTTTCACGACGGCATTTCTCGCAGTCCGGAAGATCTAGCTCGAGCCTCTTTTCTTCCATCGGCTCACCACAATCAAGACAGGCATTCTCAGAAAGACCTCTCGCTTCTCTTTCACGCTTCAGCCACGCTTTTTTCGCTGCGCTCCTCTCTCGAAGATCAGATTTGGCATAATCCTCTTCTAGGGCTATGCGATAGTTCCCCTTCTCACCAAGATCCATTTTCCTTTTCTCTCCTCGTTTTTTTATTTTTTTCTTTTGGCACGGCACTTTTCTTTTTACATAGCTTTCTTCCCCTCCTTGTATTTTTTATAATGTAAATTTAAAAGTACAGTTAATGCAAAAGTACTGTTAATATGAATATGCTGTTTTATTATTTAATGTTAGCAAAAAATTAAATTAAAGTCAACCCCGCTCTTTCTTTTAAAAGGGCGGGGTCAATAGCTTTTTAATTGCCTCACCGAATTCTTGAGCAGCATCCGGGCCGGAACCGGTAATAATTTTCCCGTCAATTACTACCGGCTTATCTTGATAAATTGCTCCGTTATCTTCTAAAATTTTTACGGCTGATTTATCAAATGGACTTGTCCAGACAGTTGCTCGCTTCCCTTCCAGAGCTCCGGCCTTAGCTAAAATGACAGGCGAAATACAGATTGAAGCCAGAACTTTACTTTGAGAAATAGTGTCTCTTATTATTTTATAAGAACCTTCTTTATCAAGGTTTTTCAGACATCCCGGCCCGCCAACAAAAATCACCGCATCTAATTCAGTTGGATTAATTTCAGAAATTAATAAATCAATTTCAACCTCTCCACCATCGACACCAATGGCTGTTCCTTTTTTGTTACTAACGGTTTTTATTTCTGCTCCCGCTTTTTCTAAAACTTCTTTTGGTACAAAATATTCGGCATCCCGAAAATCCCGAAAGGCAATAACTATTGCTATTTTTTTGCTTTCTTCTTCCATATTACTTAATTCTAATAAAAAACCCCGATAGTATAAAGTTCCGCTTTCACTATGGGGCTAAACCGCCTAAATAGACGGAAGTCTTTCTCCTGGATTTTCTATTTTTCAAAGGTCTATCCTAATTAAAAATCTCCTAAATCGCGCTCTGAGACACCGGTCATTTTACCCAATTCTTTTAAAGATAATCCTGGGGTTGGGGGATTTTCTTCCACGGCTTCCTCAGATCCAACAGCTATCTCTATTTCTTCCAAAATCTCATCTAAGCGTTCCTTCAAATTCATCTTTAAGTTTATAACCTCCTCTTCTGTAATAACAAAAACAATACCATATTATTATGGCACTGTCAATGATTTTGTTCGCCCTACTAAACGACTCTCCCAAAAAACAGCCCCCTCGGCGACCTCCTCAATTCCGGACTAAATTTTGATTATTTTTATCGATCTTGCCAAGTATTGTTTCCTCTCGCGCTCCGGAAATCTTTCAATCGCGTATCTTAACATAGTTCTTGGCATTGTTTTGTAATTTTTTTTCAGAAATTCTTTCTCAATTTTTTGGCTACAACGCTTACCCGCTTCCCGCAACATCCAGCCTACCGCTTTTTGTATCAAATCATGCTCGTCGTTTTTTAAAATCTCGGCAATTTTTAACGCATCTTTGCAATCCCCTCTTTGTATGTAATAAAAAGTGGAAAGAACGGCTATTCTTCTTTCCCAGATATTTTTTGACTTAGCAAACTTATAAAGCAGAGATTTGTCTTTATTTTCTAAATAAGCGCCGACGATATTCGGCGCCGTCAGATCAACCAGGTCCCAGTTGTTGATATGTTTTCTGTTTTTAATATAATAGTTAAAAATTTTTTCTTTGTCCGTCGTATCTTTGGTGAAGGCCGAAACTAAAATCAACAAAGCTGTTAATCTTTCCTCGTGAAATTTGCTAGAAATACACCTGTTTAAATCCTCAATTTTTAAGTGATTATATTTTGCGGCGATTTTCCTCTGCTCTGGCACCATCACGCCCAAAAACAAATGTCCTTCCCCATACTCTCCTTTAACTGTCTTGAAAAACCTCTGCAAATTTCTCGCTTTTTTCTTATTAGCTTTTCTACGAAGCTCTTTTCTTAAATCGTTAAACATTGCATTATCCTACCAAAAAACCAACATAATTATAGATAAACCGAGCGCTATCCCCAAGAAAGAAGAAAAAATGTCGTCGGTTTGAATGCCCTTATCTAACAACTCTTTGCCACCCGAAAGAACAATCCCGGCAATTAAAGCCAATGCTACTGCGAAAGTATTTGAAGTATTTAAAAGATATTTATAAAGAGAAAAAATTAAAACCAAAAACACAGCAATAATTCCAACTTTAAAAAAATGATGGTACAGACGACCCCACTTGAAAAAGAAATTTATGGGAGATTTTTTTTCGTGAATATAACGGTCAGGATCTCTTTTTAAAAACAACCATCCAGCTGCCGCAATTAAGGCCAAGAGCACTGTGACTATAAAAACTAACATTCCCCTATTCTACCAAAAAACCCCAGTAGTAGTCCATCGATAAACTCAGGACACTACGGGGCTTCGCCGCCCAAATAAATAGGCGGGAATCGGGGCTCCCCCGCTGAGCGGGGGTTAGAACCTGTTGAGTTATTTCTGACTCTTCTTAAAGATAATTACGTTTAAGATAAATGCGATAGTGAAAAATATTGCTCCGTAAAAACAGGGGGTCATAAATGGATTAACCAAACCCGCTGTGCACCCCGTGGTGCAGGCACGCTTTGCCATCCAATCTATAAGCTCTGTTGTAAAATTGAACCAAGCAAATAATGTGCCTCCAAGCAGAACTATAAATTGTGCTAAAATAACTTTTTTCATTCAGCTATTTAATAAATGATTTATTCTGAAACCCCTGCGTCTTGAAGATCTAATTCCTTCACCTTCTCCCAATTTAGTTCATTCAGAACGATGATTTTATCTTCTCCGATTATATAGAGATAATCGTTTATATAGATTGCTCTTTTTGCCGAAATCCCGCTCACTGCTTTTACCATCTTCAAGGTATCATTTTGATAAGAGAAAACATAACCACCCCTGCTTCCCGGCAAGAAAAAGATTTGATGTTTGCTGTCCAGTAAGAAAGCGTGGTGGGTGTCTAATATATCCGACCAGTACTCATCCAGGTTATATTTAGCTGCTTCCGATGGTTCTGCCGGTTTTTTGACGTCAAACAGCGATATTTTTACATTTGAACCTTCTTTTCCAACGCCCAAAATCTTGTCTTTGGTTATGGGATGCAAATATGAAGAATATCCCGGAATTTTCAATTCACCTTTTAATTCCGGCTTTTGGGGGTTGGACAAATCCAAAACGTAAAAAGGATCAACCTGCCGGAAAGTTACCAGATAGCCCTTATCTTCAACAAATCTCGCCGAGTAAATCCTTTCGGTTAAGCCAAGATCTAAAACCTGACCCGTTATCTTCAAATCCTTATCTAAAATATAAACGTCATTGGCGCTTTGACCGCTACTAATTCCTCTTCCTCCCCATCCCGAGAGCCAAAAACTGTTCTGGCCAATAGTTGTCGCTATTCTGAGGTAATTGTTGTATTCATCCACTGAAAACTGATTCAACGGATAACCGGGCACATCCCCCGTTGCCTCCACCTTAAATCCCTCTAATCCTATTTTCACTATTCCGGTTTTTTCAAGCTCTCTTCTGTGTTCTTTATAATAATCTGACATTCTATTTGTAAATTCGTTTTCTATTTTCAATTGGTCATCTCTACTTAAAGAATTGTAGTATTGCTCAAAAATGACTGAAAACTCCATCATTTTAGCTGTATCGCTTATATCATAACTCTCTAATTTATTTACCTTCTCAATAATAAAATCAGGCAATAAATCCTGGCATTTTTCTTGAAGAAAGTCAGCCAAAAATTTCATTATGCGCCCGTAATAAGAATAAGTAAGGTAGAGGGCGTTTTCTGACATATAGACTATAGAAGAATAAGAAGAACCAACAAAAGAAACGGTATTTTCAACTTTCCCGGAAGCGGAGTCTAAAACCATGGCGGTGTAAGTAACATCTACCGGAATATTCGGCGTAGGATGATAGATATCAATACATTTTATTTCCAAGGGAACTCCTCCGACCGATAAAGGCCTGATAGGGCAAGGATGGTAAGTATCAATTGCAGTTCTGGTAGTCAGATATATTTTATCTTTGTAAAGTCTTGCTCCAACTAAGTAGTTTCTCTCCGCTAAATCTACTTTCCATTTTTCCTGAGGAGACTTCGGATTGGAAACGTCATAGCCGAAAATTGAATCGCCGGAAAAAATAACCAAAACGTTATCGCTCAATAGTAGATTTCCGCTTTTATTGATTTTATTTTCTAAAGCCAAATCAGTTGGCGGAAAAGCTTTTATAATCTTAGTTTCGCTGGTCATTTGGGGAGGCATTATCATCTCTTCCACCCAAAGCCCTCTCCAATAATAACCTCCTTCGAGGGAAAAATAAATTTCCTTTCCATCGGTTTTAACAATGTCTGGCTCGTCAATTCCCGGGACCTGAACAGTAGTCTCTGAAACTCTTTCCGGCTCTCCTCCGCCCTTACCATCTGTCTCAAGAAAGGAAGGAGCTCCCATCCCTTCAGGCAATGCAGTAGCCCTTGCCGCCCCTAAAGATACAAAACCTGAGTATCCTAATTCCGCCTCCAGTAAATAGGCCTTAAAATCCTCTTCCGAAGAGAACTTCTCTACTGTCAATTCAGAGACTGAAGGAGAAACTGGCGGCTGGGGAAGTCTTCCCGTAAAGGGAAAAGGAAAGGGAATAAATTGGCAGCTTAAAATCAGTAATAAGAAAAGAACTATTACGCCTAATAAAATGCCGAAGGCTAACTTTGTATCAATTTTTTTGTTCATATTTTTGCCTTATTAATTATATGACTTTTTATTATCGTACCACAAGTAATCTTTTAAAGGTAATAGTTTATCTTAGATATTTAGCTTTGGCAATATTGTGTTCTTCAAAGGTTTTACTAAAAATCGTTTCGCCTTCGGGCGTGGAAAGAAAATACCAATAGTCGCTATCTTTAGGATATAATGCGGCTTTTATACTTTCAAGGCCGGGATTACAGATTGGGCCCGGGGGCAAACCTAAATTTAAATAAGTGTTATAAGGTGACACTATTCTGGTTTCTTCAAAAGAATATTGCCGTTTAGTGGTATTTAAAATATAAGCGATTGTTGCACAAGATTGAAGAAGTTGTCCCACTTTTAATCTTTTCCAAAAAATTCCTGAAACGAGTTCTTTATCTTCGTAAGTTATAACCTCTTTTTCAATCAAAGAAGCCATTGTTACTATTTCAAGAATGGTTTTCTCCTGCTTTTCAATTTCTTCCCGTAAATCTTGTGTTATTTTTTTATCAAAATTGTTTAAAAATATTTCTGCAATTTCTCGCTCTTTCATATCGGATTCAAAAAAATAGGTATCGGGAAATAAAAATCCTTCTAACGATGCTTCATCTGGCAAGTCGCTTAAAAAATCAAATTCTCCTTTAAAATTAATTATTTTTAACTGTTCAAGGTCGATTGTTTTTAAAAATTCTGAATTCTCAAAACTCTTTTTAATTTCTTTTAAATTAAATCCCTCGGGGAAAGTAATTTTTTCCTTTATCACATCGCCATTAACAAATTTATTCACCATTTCGGGAATATTCATTGAAGGCGAAAGCTGATAGTCGCCCGACTGCAGTTTTCCCGCGACTCCTTTAAGGAGAACGTAGATTCGAAAGGGCGGTTCCCACTTAATTAAACCTGCCTTCTCCAAATTAAGAGCGATTTCTCTTGAACCCTCTCCCTTTTTAACAGTAAAAATCACTTCTTCTGAAGAAAAACTTTTTGACAGATAAACAAATTGCCAAACAAAAACTAGACTTAAAATAATAATAAAAATTATGGAAAAAATTATTTTTTTCATTTATCTCTTTGACCTTCAATTAGGGGTACGAAAACAAAACCTGGAAATTCGGTTTCCTGAAATTCCCCGGCTGATTTTTTTATAAAAAGCCAGATAGAATTATCTATTGGAGCAACGATTCTGCCGCCGATTTTTAATTGCTCTTTCCAGGCGAGGGGAATTTTTTCAGCCGAAGCTGAAGCCAAAATTTTATCAAAAGTAGCTTCTTTTTCATATCCTCTTGACCCATCGGCACAAATAAATTCAGCAATCCCCTTTTCTATGAAATTGTATTTTGCCACATTTTTCTCCCCAAATTCTTTTAATTCCGGAACTATTTCTATGGCTAAAACCCGTCCTTTTGGTTTAACAATCTCAGCTAAAAGCGCTGTCGTCCAACCGGAACCAGAACCGATATCCAGAATTTTATCGCCTGATTGAGGTTGAAGCTGCTCTAACATAAAAGCCACTACCAGTGGCTGAGAAATTGTCTGACCATAACCTATTGGCAGGGCTTCATTTAATTCAGCCAAATCTTTCATATCCTCGGGCAGAAAATCTATTCTTTTAATTTTCTGAAACGCCTCAATTATTCTCGGCGTCTTAAGCCATCCCTCTTTGATTAAATCATCAATAAGAGACATGGTTCTTCAATTTATTTCTAATTTTTAATCTCTGCCAAAAACTAATCTTATCAATAAATAAAATTCCGTCTAAATGGTCAATCTCATGCTGAAGAGCCTTAGCTAAGATTCCTTCAGCTTTAATTTTTTTACTCTCTTCATCAAAAGCTTCAATCTCTATTTCTTTGACTCTTTTTATTTTTAAGAAAAGGCCGGGGAAACTTAAACAACCTTCTTCCAGAGTTTCTGTTTTCCGGCTTTTATTTAAAA
>CAYHBF010000099.1:0-2285 GCA_964354835.1 uncultured Candidatus Saccharibacteria bacterium | reverse complement strand
TCTCGAACCTTTCAAATCCCCCGTCCTTTTCCCAAGATGACTGCGTTGGAAAATGTTTTGACGGCATCGCTCTTCGGTTCCGTGCAAGGATCTGTAAAAGATCACTTTGGGCACGCCCGCGAACAGCTTGCCTTCGTTGAGTTTCCCATGCCAGAGGAAACCGTCTCTGAGAGTCTCAATACGGTTCAGCTGAAACGGCTCGATTTGGCCCGGGCTCTTGCCAGCAACCCGAAAGTCATTTTCTTGGATGAACTGGCTGCAGGGTTGACGACAGGAGAGTTGAAGGATCTGATGACCATCATCCGTAAGATCCGCGACAAGGGTGTAACCATCCTCATGGTTGAACATATCATGCGTGTCATCATGGGTCTTTGCGACCGTTTGGTGGTCATTCAATTTGGGGACAAGATTGCAGAAGGACCAACCCAGGAGGTGGCTCAAAATCCAAAAGTTGAGGAGGCGTATCTCGGCAAGGAAGAAGGATAGAGCACAGGTAAGTCTGAATTTGGCGATGAAGCCTTCTCATGGGTAAAAAAAGATGAACGTGTTACTTGATGTAAAGCACATTGATGCTGGATACGGCTTTCTGCAGGTCCTATGGGAGGTGTCATTTACCATAGAGACTGGAGAGTATGTCTGCCTCATAGGACCGAACGGCGCCGGCAAGAGTACAACGCTCAAGAGTATCATGGGCCTTCTCACTCCGCAGAAAGGGAACATCCTTTTCAAAGGAGAACCCATTGCTGGGCTATCTGGGAACAAGGTCTGTCAAAAGGGGATCAGTTATATTTCTGAGGGGGGCAATCTTTTCACCGGCATGACGGTCCGAGAGAATCTGCTGATGGGTGCGTATACTGTCGGAGACACGAAACAACTCAACGAGAGTCTTGATTCTGTGTTTACTCTCTTCCCTCGGCTCAAGGAAAGAGAGAAACAGCTGGCTGGAACGATGAGTGGCGGCGAAAGGAAAATGTTAACGATTGCCAGAGGAATTATGGCAACCCCTTCTCTTCTTCTCGTGGATGAACCCTCATTGGGATTGGCCCCTTTAATAACCAATGATGTCTTTGCCGCTCTGGATGTTTTGAACAAGAGAGGGATTACACTGCTGTTAGTAGAACAGAATGCTGTCAAGGCCTTGAAGGTAACGGATCGAGGATACGTCTTGGAGAAGGGGAAGATTGTTTTGCATGAGAAAAGCCAGGATCTTGCCAAAAACGACTACGTGAGGAAGGTTTTCTTGGGAGTCTGAAAGAAAGGCACGGCAGAGTCTATGGGACTTATTCACCGTTTTAAGTCAATGCTGTACAGAACCTTTGCGAATATTCGTTCAGCAGCAGGGATCACCATCACCTTAACCATTATCATTGCCATACTGGGAGCAGTAGACAAGGGGAGCTACATTATCGTAAACACCATCGTCACAGGAGGCATGTGGGCCATCATGGCCATGGGCCTTGCCCTCCTCTTCGGAGTGATGAATGTCGCAAACTTTGCCCACGGTGAGTTTTTTATGGTCGGAGCCTTGGCAGCTTACTTCATCATGACTTTTTCAGGCCAGTATGTCGCTGCTCATCCGGGCACATGGGTCGCAGGAGCCGCACCTTTTCTGGGCATTTTCGGAGCAACCATTGTAGGATCCCTGTTTGGCGCAGTCTGTGAAGTGCTCGTCTTTCGCCAGCTACGGAAGCGCAGTCGGGAGCAATGGGTCATGAACGTCTTCATTCTCACCCTTGGGATATCCGTGATCCTGACAAACGGACATCAGCTCCTTTTCGGGACAGGTTACAAGGGGATTGTTAAATACATGGATCTTCCGTCTATATCCATTTTCCATACCCTCATTTCCTCGGACAGAATCTTTGTTTTCCTGTTAGGCATGGTCGCCATCATCGTTTTTTGGCTATTCATGAAATTCTCAAAGACTGGGAGGGCCATCCGTGCCGTCTCTCAGGACGAAACCGGAGCGCTCATGGTTGGAATTGATCTCAATCGCATTCAAATCCTGACGCTTGCCATCAGCTCTGCCTTGGCTGCTTTCTCGGGTGCTTCTCTTCTTTTCATGTTTCCTGCTTATCCCACCATGGGGATGGCGCCCCTCTATAATTCGTGGTTTGTCGTCATCGTGGTGGGTATGGGAAACGTTGGTGCTGCTGTTATCGGAGGATTTATTGTCGCCCTGTTTCAGATTTTGACAACGGTCTACTTCGGGGAGGGATGGGGGTTTGTTGTTCCCTCTGCTCTCATTATTCTCATCCTGGTCATCAAACCCTCTGGAATCTTTG
>CAYHBF010000098.1:0-2197 GCA_964354835.1 uncultured Candidatus Saccharibacteria bacterium | reverse complement strand
AATCAGGGTATACAAGGTATGCATGAACGTTTGGATAAAGCAGCCCAAGTTATTGGCTTGGTCCAGAAAGAATTGGGCGGTATGAGAGAGATCGGACATCAAATGCAAGGTTTGCAAGATTTTTTGAAGTCGCCCAAACTGCGCGGTAATATCGGTGAACAGATTTTGCAAGATTTGCTGGAACAATGTTTTTCCAAGCAGCATTTTGAATTGCAATACAAGTTTCAAGGGGGCGAGACGGTTGACGCAATTATTAAAACCAAGGAGGGAATTATTCCTATTGATGCCAAGTTTCCCCTGGAAAGTTTTCAAAGATATATGGCCGCCAAAAGCGAAGAGGAGCAAGAACGATTATTTAAAGATTGCGTTAGATCGGTTAAGGCCAGGATTGATGAAATCAGCAAAAAATATATTCTGCCCAAAGAAGGCACGATTGATTTTGCTTTGATGTATATTCCGTCAGAAACGGTTTATTATGAGGTAATCAGAGCTAAAGAATCATTAGATGATTATGCGCGCGAGAAAAGAGTTTATTTCGTTTCACCCAACTCCTGTTATTATTTTCTGCGGATTATTATGGTTGGTATGAGGGGCCAAGAAATTCAGGAAGACGCCAAGAGAATTCTGCAAATTTTAGGTGCAGTGCAAAAAGAAACGGAAATATTGGGCGAAATTTTGGGCGTGGCCACCACCCATGTCACCAACGCCAAGAATGCCATCGATCGGGTCAATAATGGATACAGCAAACTGGCCGCCACAATTGAACAAGTGAAATTGCTTAAGTAAAATTATGAATCGACAGCCTATTTACGCCACATCGATTTTAGTCGGCACTATTGTTGGGGCCGGCATTTTCGCCTTGCCTTATGTGGTAATGAGGGCCGGCATTTTTGTCGGTATTTTTTATTTTCTTTTTTTGGGGTTGATTGTTCTGACCATTCATTTAATTTTCGGCGAGATAGTGATGCGAACCTCGGCCGTTCATCATATCGTCGGTTACGGCGAAATTTATTTGGGGAAAATAGGCAAGAGGTTATTCTCGGTTTCTTCGTTGATTGGTATGGGGGGCTCCATTTTAGTCTATTTAATTTTGGGCGGAAATTTTTTGATGAATATTTTGGGACAAAATGACGGTCCAACAATTTTTTACGTCCTTATTTTTTGGTTTTTTATGTCATTGGGCGTTACCCTGGGTTGGCGCCGAATTTCTCTTGTGGAATTTTTAATGACGGCACTTTTGATTTTAGTGATGATCATTATCGCTGTTTATTCTTTTGGTCGTTTTCGAATGGATAATTTTCGGTTGATTGATTTAAAATATTTTCTCTTGCCTTGGGGCGTAATTTTTTACGCCTTAAGCGGCGGCTCGGCTATTCCGGAGTTAAAAGAAGTCTTGGGCGAGAAGAAAATTTTTTTGAAAAAAGTAATTATTTGGGGGACGATTATACCAATTATTATTTACTTAATTTTTGCCGTTTCGGTTATTGGCGCTACGGGCTCGTTAACGTCAGAAGACACGATTAGCGGAATAAAAAATTTATTCGGCAATGGCATTGTTTATTTAGTGGCAATTTTCGGCTTTTTGTCGATTGCCACTTCTTATTTAGTGCTGGGCATGGTTTTGAAAAAAATTTTTATTTACGATTTTAAAATTAATCGATTATTAGCCGCAGCCATAGTTTGTCTGGTTCCTCTAATTCTCTATCTACTGGGTTTGCATAATTTTATTAAAATTATTTCGTTTCTGGGACTATGGTTGGGCGCGGTTGAAGGCATCTTACTGCTTTTAATTCACAAAAAATCTAAAGTATTGGGCGACCGTCAGCCGGAATATTCCTTAACTATTCCTAAATTTATTTATTATTTGATTGCCTTAATTTTTATTTTAGGACCAGTGTTAAGCATAATATTTTTGAAATATTAATTTATGCGTAATCATGACAAAAAGATGTTCACCAAAAATAATTCCAAAGAATTAGAATTTCCATCAGAATTAAGATTTGATATCGTGAGCAAAGATTGGGTAGTGGTCGCAACTGGTAGGGCTAAAAAACCAGAAGTTTTTGCTCAAGAAAAAAGAGGAATCAAAGAGGAAATAGTAGGGCCTTGTCCATTCTGTCAGGCCGAGATCCGAAAATCAGCGGTTTTGGAACATAAAAACGAAAAAGAAGAATGGCAGGTATTGGTCGTTCCAAAT
>CAYHBF010000097.1:0-2647 GCA_964354835.1 uncultured Candidatus Saccharibacteria bacterium | reverse complement strand
CCAGGCCGAGCGGTGGCATTCGTCGATGACAACGTGAGGGAAGTAGTCGTCGGGATAATAGGTGGTCAGGAAATTGGCGTCGCCGTTCTCGTTCTCGACGCCGAGGGTCTGGTATGTGGCAATGTGGATGCGGGCGTTCTTGGCGTTGTTGGCGCCGTCCGGTTTGCGAAACACCTCGGCGGCGTCCGAACCGAAGACGTTCTGGAAGGCCTTGAGGGCCTGGGTTCGGAGTTCGTCGCGGTCACAGACGAACAAGGCGCGGGTGAGCTGGCCTGCATCGGAGATGCGCTTGAGCAGATTGACAGCGATGAAGGTTTTGCCCGAACCCGTAGCCAGGGACAACAACGCACGCTTGGGCTGCTTGGTCACGTCGCATTTAGCGATTTTTTCCATGACGGCACGGATTGCGGCGTCCTGGTAGTATCGTCGTGTGCCCTCGCCCCCGGGATAAGGCTGCAACAGCGGCCGAGCAGCCCGCGATTCAAGCGTGAAGCCCATGCCTTGCTCATACCGCGTGCGGAGCGCGGCCGGTGCAGGGAACTCCGTGATGGGCTTCGGAGCGGAGGTCAGCCCGGTGAAGCAGTCGAACTCGACAAACTGATGGCCGTTGGATGAAAAAACGAACCGGACGTTCAGCCGCTTGCACTCGGCGTACCCTTTGGCTTGGTCGAGACCGTGACCCGCTGGGAGGCTTTCCTTCTTGGCCTCAATAAGTGCCAGGGCGACGGGCTGCGTGTCGACGTTGACCTTTACCCGTAGGACGTAGTCGATCTTTCCGCGCGAGCGCCGCCGTGGCTTGCCGCTGATGATCTCAACCGTGCCTGCGGTCTCTTCACGCCGAATAAGGTCTTCTGTCCAGCCACGCTTGTGTATGGCGGGGTCAATGAGTTTTGCTCTGGTGTCTGCTTCGTTCAGAGACATCCCTTATCCTGTTTCAGATGGCATAATGTTGGAACTAAGGGGCGCGGTGGCCTCTTGCCGCGTCCCTCTTCAATCGGACACACATGTTATTTTCACGCTCCAGATTCTGCCAAAGCACTCGGTATCTCGTCCCACGTCCGGCCTTCGAGTATTCTCCCGGCTCTTTTCTTGTTCACACCACCCCACTGCTTGAAGAAGAACGGAACCCTCGCTTTGCGGCACTGGTCCCGGATATCGATCACCCATTCCTCCAGCATTGGCCGTGCCCCTGGACCGGATTCGCCGCCGACAATCACCCAGTCAATGCCCGACAAGTCGAGTTTGTTAAGCGGCCCGAGGAGAGGCTCCAGAGACAGGAATTTAGTGTGTGCGGCGGTCTTGCGCAGGTCGTCAATCCGCCGGACATATTTCCCCGTCTCGACGCTGACTCCCATCCAGATGTGTTGCGCCCAACAAAGCTGCTTATCTAGATCCAGCAATCGCGCCGACCTTTTCGTGAGAACCTGAAATTGGTGCCAGTCAGCCCTATTCATAACAAAGAAGACCTCCTTGATGAAGGCAAGCGGCACGTCCTCGTGAAAAAGGTCGCTCATGGAATTGACGAAGATGGCCTGCGGTGATTTCCATCGCAGGGGCAGTTCCAATGTGTGCTCGTGAACGGCCAGGTTGAAACCATTCGCGTAGTTGGGCTGGCCCATACCTTGGAGTCGCTTGGCCATGCGCGCGGCGTAACAATTCTTGCATCCGGGACTGACCTTGGTACAGCCGGTCACCGGGTTCCAGGTGGACTCGGTCCACTCGATGGTGGATTTAGCGCCCATGGACAGAATCACCTCCTTTACGCGGCGGAAATGTGACTTTCACCGTATCCCCGAATGTTCCTTGCCGGTGTTTGGTAGCGGCAATCTTCTTCGCTTCCTCCAGTTTCATTAGGGCATCTTTGTAGTTCTTTTTGATATAGGGCCGGTCAATATTGTGTCGCTCATATATTCTTTGCATGGTCAATATCTGTCCAGCAAAATCAAGGAGGAGCATGTCAGCAAGGTCGTCGAGAGGACGGGATAGTTGAAAAAGAAACTGTTGTTGGCCGGCGTCTCGTGCGTCCACCGGATTGTATTCAAAGGACGGAACGCCTTGTTCCGAACCAGAACACTCCTTGGCCATGATCTCCTTCATGATCTCGTAGCCCTTGAAGCCCTTGCTGACGAAGATAAGATGATGGCTTTTCCTCGTTCCTCTGCTGTCTTTGAAACAAAATGGCAATACGTAACGCGGCCCCATGGCCTTGATTGCTTGACAAAGTTCCTCTACGATGAGCATCTGTCGCTTGAACGCCGATAGGGGTTCAAGCTTTTTTCTCAGTGCTGCAGCCCTTTCTTCTCCGAATAGAGCATCCATGTGCTCTTTGACTGCCGCATTGTTCAACCCCATGTTGATTCGGTTGTAATTGAAGAAAAAGATGCAATCGCATCCCCAGTCCTTCAATACGGAATTGACGAGACGCAGGGATAAGCCTCTGTAACCCCAAGGGTCGACGAAGAAGAGCGTCGGGATAAGCTCCATCTGTTCGAACATCTTGACGATTTCCTCGCCGACCTCCTGAGTCTTCACTTGCGGTTTGTGTCTGAGCCTTTCGATGCCAGGCAGGTGGTTGATGGCCTCCTGCAGCGAATTGATGTTGGCCTCGTCTTTATCATTGAAAACCGTGACCAAGCGATCTCGCATG
>CAYHBF010000096.1:0-1946 GCA_964354835.1 uncultured Candidatus Saccharibacteria bacterium | reverse complement strand
TTTAAATCCCCTATCGAATCGATTAAAACAATAAAGGGTTTTTCCGGAGTTCTTTTTCTGACTTGATAAATTCTTGCTACGGTTTTTCGGGATAAAGCCGAGCCCACTAACCCGTAAATAGTATCGGTCGACATAATTCCTATCCCGCCTTCTTTCAAGATTTTGATTATTTTACTGTTCATATCACTGGGCGCTGCTAAGACAGGTATTGAACAGTTTCACCTGATTGTTGTAATTATCGATTAAAGTCTTGATTTCTCCGACCAGAGCATTATATTGGGCAACCAAAACATTATATTCTTCGACTTTTTGATTGTAATTCGGGTCGCGCCGAGGTTTCATATCCTGAATCTCGGTCAATAATTCCTCCAACCTGATTTCCAGTTCCTTAATCCGATTTTTGTCCGAATCAATTTCTGTCTTGATTTTTTCTTCCGGCTTGGCGCACGTCGATAAGGGCAAACCGAAATGTTGAACCGCCATCCAGGTGGTTTTTCCCTCGAATGTGCCCTTGGCAACAGCTATTCCCATTTCTTTATATTTCGGATTCAAAATATTTTCCCTGTGACCAGGACTGTCCATCCAGGCATTGATTAGATCTTCGTCATTTTCAAAATTGCCCAATGCCAAATTTTCTCCGATTGCTATAAACTCGTAGCCGACGCTTGCCGCCAAATCTCCGATTGTGATACCCGAAGGAGATTCGTGGGCAAAATACTGGCTGTAAAACATATCTTTAACTTTGAATCCGGCGCTGGCGCTTAATTTCACGTTTATCTTAAACAATGAAAGTCCTGCTTTTGTCCGCTCGGCATTTGTCAGTTTCACCACTCCCTCGGCAGTAAGAAATGCCTCTGGCGACTCTTCTGTGGCCCTAAGGGGAGGAGGCGTCGAAATATGCTTTTCTATCTCCTCCATTAAAAAATCGCCCACCCCTTTTTCGAGTTCGGGCAATTTAAGATAAAGTTTGGTGTATAAGCTTACTATCTGGTTCCAAAAAAACAAAAATCCTCCGACAAAAACTAAAAAAATTATTAGGACTAAAATTATTATTTTAAACTTTTTCATAAAACCTCAACACCACCAGGCGAAGACGGTAATTATTCCCAGAACAAAAAAGACGATTCCCAGAACCAATCCGATTATTGCCAATTTTTCTCCTTTTTCGTTATTTTTCCTTATCTGTTTAACTCCCTTAACGGAAAAAAACACGGCTAACGGGCCAATAATTATGGCCAAAGAAAAATAACTGGAAATCAGCCCCAGTATAAACCCCGCTATGGCATTTTTATTGAATTTTCGGTGTATTGATTTTATTTCTTGTTCCATACAAAATCACGGTGCTTAAAATAAAGGCAATGGTAAAGAATATTGCGCCATAAAAACAAGGGGTTAAAAACGGATTTTTCAAACCAGCCGTGCAACCAAGAGTACAATTTTTCTTATTCAGCCAGTTAACCAATTCGTAAATAAAATTGCCCCAAGCAAATAATGTGCCGCAAAGTAAAACTATAAATTGAGCTATAATAACTTTTCTCATGTGATTTTAAGGCGTGCCGGATTTATGAATTTGCTGGGTCATGTTTGCGATATCGGCTGAAATTTTCTGAATGTCGTTGAGAGCGAAAACAGCTACCCAAATGAACCCGCCGATAATAAAAACAGCCAAAATTATGCCGACAATCGAAACCCATTTCGGCAAACCTTTGCGCGACTCACGCACAAGCAATGCTTCAAAAATTTCCTTCTGTTCCCAGCCGGCCTGCGAAAGGGATTTTTTTATATCCGCATCGGAAAAACCTTTTTTCCGACAACTCGCTACGTAATCAATGATTTCTTTATTAACCATATTTAATTGCTTAATAATTACCCTATCTTAATTTTAACTCATGATAATAAATTTGACAACCAAGTGGCTATAAGCTAAGATTGAATCAAGGAGGGGA